>JAUSEK010000004.1 GCA_030650275.1 Candidatus Omnitrophota bacterium
AACGCCGGCTTCGCAGGAAATGTCGCGGATGTCCTTGGGTCCACTGCCGTCGGCGCGCAAATTCTTGTTATAGACATTGCCGCGGATCACTTCATACTGCAATTGTTCGAACACCCCGGCCACATCAGAAGCGCCGATCTCCCGGCCTTCCTGGGCGCAATCGGCATAGACCGTCAGATCAGCGGCCAATTGCTCGGCCAGCGCGCCAACAGCGTCTTCACGTTCATCCTTATCGGCCGTGCCCTTATAAATTTCTTCCAGACGCCCCATGGCCAGAGAACGGACCTTGGCAACAAAGGAAGCGCCGGGTGTTTTTAATTTTACTTCGACCTTGGGTTTACCGACCTTCTTTTGCAATTCCAGCTGAATATCCTTGGTGGACTTTAAGGCGGCCAAGGCGAATTTGAGGCCTTCCAGGACCTTGGCTTCGGGCACCTGGTCTGCTTCGCCTTCGATCATCACGATGCCGTCACCCCAGCCGGCAACGACTAAGTCCATGGAGCCGGACTGACGCTGCTCATAGGTTGGATTGGCGACCAGTTGACCGTCGATGAGGCCGACGCGCGCCGCGCCGATGGGACCGTCAAAGGGAATGTCGGAAATGGTCAAAGCGGCGGAAGCGCCGATCATGGCCAGAACATCCGCGTCATTTTCCCCGTCATGGCTCAACACCGTGGCCACCACCTGCACCTCGTTGCGGCAGCCCTCCGGGAACAGGGGCCGGATGGGCCGGTCGATAACACGGGAAGTCAGGACCTCTTTTTCCGTGGGACGGCCTTCGCGTTTAAAAAAACCGCCGGGAATTCTCCCCGCGGAATAGGTTTTTTCCTGATACTCCACCGTCAGGGGGAAAAAATCAAAACCCTCCCTGGGTTTCTTGGCCATACAGGCCGTGACCAAAACAATTGTTCCGCCGACGGTGACAGTGACAGCACCATTGGCTTGTTTGGCCAGTTTACCTGATTCAATAATTAATGTTTGGCCGCCAAAGGCGACCTGAACTTTCGCCGTAGACATAACAATCCTTTGCGTTATAGGGCCGGCTACTTGCGTAGATCCAGCTTATTAATGGTTTCTTCGTATTTTTTGGGATCTGTCTTCTGGAGATATTCCAAAAGACGGCGGCGCTTTCCGATCAGCATCAAAAGCCCGCGGCGGGAATGGAAATCCTTTTTGTGGGTCTTAAAATGCTCATTGAGCAGGTTGATCTGTTCGGTCATGACAGCGACCTGCACCGGGGCCGAGCCCGTATCTTTCGCGTGGGTCTTGAACCGGTTGATGACTTCGGTCTTTTTTTCTTTAACAATAGCCAACTGAACCTTCCTCCTTTTAACTTTTTTTAGAATGGGGAATTATACAATCAAGACGGGGTATAGTCAAGGGCTCTCTTGGGTCTCCCCTTGGGTAGAGCCCGTATACGCCGCGACCCTTAGTTTTTGGGGCCCGGCGATCAACAAAACCGGCTGGGGACGGTCCGCCACCAGGGCCCGCAGGCGCTCTTCCAGTTGGGCGGTGCTGATGGTGAATTTGGGAACAGGGTTTTCCCAATTCTGGTCAAAATCCGCCATCACCCGGCCGATGGCATACTCCAAGGAAATATCGTCCAGCGCGCGACGTGTTTGGGGGGTCAGCCCCGCCAACGGCGGGGTTTCACGCAAGGACACAATGACGCGGGCCTTATAGGCCTCGATGGACCCATACCGCGCCCCATCGGCATAGATCTCAATGGGTTTGTCCGCCCAAAGAAGGCCCGGAGCGCTTAAATAGAAAAATAAAAATACAACAAGACAACGCATAAAAGGGGTTTTATACTTAGGTTATGTACATCACAAATTTGATCCTGATCGGTCTGGGCATTTTTGCGGCGGCATGGCTTTTTTTCGGCTTCATTTCCGGGGTCGGCAAAACATTCAAGGCCCCGCCAAAAATCTCAAATGCCGCGCAGTTAAGGTCCCAACGGGAAGAAGCCATCCAGGAAACCCGGCGCAAGCAGCGCCAAGCCATGGACGACCTAAAACAGAAGATCGCCGACGGTACGCGCAACTAATACTAAGGGGGTCCGGAGAATTTGATGGAATCCTTGCCCTGGTCAATGGCGGGGACAACGGAATCAAGGTTCTGTTTGACCGCCCGGTGAAAGCGACCGTTGGGGGCGAACACAACGACAAAAACAAGCACCACGGCCGTGACCACAAGGATATATTCGACGACGTTCTGTCCGCGGTTGTTCATGGTGTAAATATACCATAGATTTCATTTGTACACAATATCCCCGACGGCCACGGGCCTCTCCACCTTCAGGCCGATCAACTGCCCCTTGCGGGCCACCTTCACATCCTTGTTCTCGATCTGCATGGACCAGACCTTCTGGACAAAGGACGTCTTGGGACCTTTGATGGTCAAACGGTCTCCGACGAGAATAGACCCCTGCGTGATCTTGACCACACAGACCTTGATGCGGTCAAAATAATGCGTGATCTTCCCTGCCTGGACCAAATTCGGGTCCACAACAGGGGCTTTTATCTTGGAAATTTTCGTGGGCTTAGCCGGCTTTTTAGGTTTAACCTTGGCCGGCTTGGGGGTTGGTTTTCTGGTCTTGGCAGGCGCCCGACGAAGTTGTTTTTTGGCTGTGGACTTTTTGAGCCAAAAAACCTCCTTCATCAGGTCTATGAATTTGTTCATCACAAAACGATTTTGTCGGCGATGGACGCCGCCACGGGAAGACGGACGGTTTGTCCGCGCAAAACAGCAATGATGCCCCAGAATGAAAAGGCCATCAAAAGGAAGATCAGCGGCGGATAGGCCCAGGGGAACATGATGCTCAAGACAAAGACGCCGACCTCGGCCACGAACAGGACCAGCCCCTGCTTGCCGTGAGCGAGGACGAACGGATTATTTTTCCTGAAGATGAGCGGTATGATGCACAGGATGGACAGATAGGCCAACAGCGCGTACATCTTGCCTTCCAGAATGTCCTCGCGGGTCGGTTGTCCTGTCATCAGCCCTTGACCTCAATGACGGAATTGATATCACCGAAAGAATTGCGCTCGGTTTGGGTATTCTGCGGGTCGCGGTGCCATTTCCCGTCCACGATGAACTGGTATCTGTAGACCCCGGGCGAAAGCGGCAGGGTCAGGGCCCAGGTGTCGTTCTTCTTGTTCATACAGCAGGACTCGTCCAGGGACCAGTCATTGAAACTGCCCGTCACATAGACGGAACGCGCGCCGGGCGCTTTCAGGGAAAAATGGGCGGCATTCAGGAATTCGGCGGACTTTTTTTCCACCAGCTCACGCATGCGCCCGGAAGGTTCATAGGCGGGACCTGCGGCCTGGCGTTCAATGGTCAGGATCTCACGCGCCAAACTCAAATAATCTTTGGCCCCACGGCAGTATTTGTCGTATTTAATAACGGCCTGGCCCATCACGGCGGCCTCTTTTAACTTGACGTTGACATGGACGATGGTGTCGTAAAGCTCTTTGCCGAACTTCTCTTTCATCTTGGCGAACATGGAAAAAGAATGACGCAAACGGGAATCGAACATGGTGATGAGGACCCGTGTCGTCACCGCATGGTTGAGCCGGTCACGGATCAGGTTGACGATGTCCATCAAATGGTCCACCCCCTGCATGGAAAAACGGCTGGTCTCAACCGGGATGATGATCTCATCGCTAGCACGGATGGCGTTGACCGTCAGGAACCCTAAACTCGGCGGACAATCGATCAAAATGCAGTCGTACTTGTCTTTGACCTCGGCGAGGACTTCAACGAGCTTCAATTCCCGGCCGATCTCGTCCGCCAATTCCTGTTCCAGCGTTCCCACCAGAACATTGGAAGGCGCGATATCAAAATTTTTGTCCACGTGTTTGATGATGTCCTTGATCTTCAATTTCTTGGGGGTGAGCTTGGAAATGACATTGTACAAAGAATTTGCGTCGTCGATGTTGAGTCCCAGCGTGGCGTGGGCCTGGGGGTCAAGGTCGATCAAAAGCGTCTTTTGGCCGTTGAAAGCCAGCGTCGAGGCCAGATTGATGGCCGTCGTTGTCTTGCCGCACCCGCCTTTTTGATTGGCTATTGAAATGATCTTCATAAACTGTTTGACCCCTGCGTTAGTTTGAGAAGCCTATATCGTCGATCAAGACCGTGCCTTTGCGGAACTCCGTGTTCCATGCCTCCAGGATAAAGGACACCTCCCTGACCGTGGTCCAGTCGGTGAGGTTCAGGCCTTTGAGCGGAACATGGACCTTCTGCCAGTCGGCGTTGACATTGTGCACAAAATAGGTGGCCCTTTCATTCCTGCGGTTGACCACCGCCAGTTTCACCACCCCCGGATACGCATTGTGCATCCCCCGGATGGAAAAATTCAAGAACGCGTATTTTGAAGCATTGACCGGGACATCGATCGCGAACGTCTTGGCCGCCGGGAACGGGTCGTTGAGATCATACACGATGCGCACGGGGTCGTTATTGAGCGCGTAAAAGACCTGGTGCTTCTCTCCCGCCTTGTCCGTCAAAAACGCGGTGAACCCGTACACCGTTGAGATCACAAGCACCGCCGTAATGGCGATGTTGATGACGAGCCCCGGCTGATTGACCGGTCTCTTCTTTCGGGCGGTGGAGGCGTTCTCGCGTTTGCCAAGGTAGACCTTGGCTAAATGCTCATATATTTCATCACGGGTCATGTTCTGCTACACCCTGTCATTTCTAAATATCTATTAAATAATGTGTTACGTAGAGACGCAACATGTTGCGTCTCTACAATTGATTATATTAACAAAGAAAAACGGGGGGACAAATGAAAAGTAAAATATTTTAAGGTAGCACCTGCCTTCTTGGAAAAAGGCAGCACCTACCTTCTTAATGAACCGGCACGGCGATTGAGCAAATCCAAATCCTTATAATGGTCACCAAAAACCAGGGAACGATAAACTGATTGCCGCATAACCGGATCGGAGTCCAATCTACAATACAAATCGTGCGCATCCAATCGCACGATCCCCCGTCGACCGCAACCTAACGTCGAATATCCTGCCCAGACATAATCCTTGGGGTCATTCACCAGCCCTGCCTTTACAGGATTTAAATCAATATACCTGGTGCACGCAAAAAAATACCATTCATCCAGGATCATAAAACTCTTGAACCTGCCTTGAAAAACATGCCCGACATAGTTGTATTTATAATTAAAATATTTGGCATAGCCCTTACCGATATGCTCCATTGCTTTGGAAACATCCCCATTCTCTTCTACACCAACGAGCAAATGAACATGATTATTCATAAGCACATAATTATAGACCAGAACAGAAAATGTCTTTCGCGCCTCTTCCAACAAATACAAATATTGCTGAAAATCCTTTGGTTCACGAAAAATGATCTGTTTATTATTTCCCCTGGTAACAAGATGGTAGACATAACCGGGCTTCCAAAAACGGTTAGGACTTGGCATGGAAAACTCCTGTTAATTATTTAGGGGAATTGAAAAACAAGAACTACATTCGGGGATAAATTAAACTACCACAAAAAGAAGGTGGCGTCAAGAAGGTAGCACCTGCCTTCTTTTGAGAAGGCAGGTGCTACCTTTCTCTTCCCTCAAAAGAAAACCCCCGTCGGGGAATCCCCGACGGGGGTTTGTAATGCCATGAACTGATCCCTCGCTCGTTGGCTCGGGATTAATTCGCACAGTGACTTATGTCACTCTCGTTCCATAAGTCACGTGCTCATTAAAAGTTCACGTTCACATGAGCCAATGCCTGACTGGCAACACTGTCATTAGCACTATTGAACGTTTTGCCAGGAACGAACCAGCCCAAGCTTAACCCGAACGTAACATCTTCGGTATAAGCATAGTTGACGTTGACATCGTATTCATTACCGAGGTCTTTTTTACCGGTGGTGGCAAAGGTCGGCGTGGCCGTGCCATCCGCTTGAAGGGTCGGCATGCTGTTGCCAATGAGGTTACCAGTACCGACTTTTTTATTCAACCACAAACCGCTCCATGTGGCAGTCGCGGTCACATCCTGTATGGGAGTAGCTTGAACGCCCAGAGCAAAGATGTTGAGGTTGGTCAGGTTAAACAGCGTGTTGTAGATAGTCCCGCTGCCCTGGGCTTCGTTGAACGGATCCCAAGCAGTATAGACGCTCCTAGAACCAGTATTGCTACTGGCAGGGGTCTGACGCTGGTCATCGCCGTTCTTATCCCCGGAAACAAAGGTATAAGAAGCATTGACCACGGGTTTGTATTGCTCCAACACCGGTAAGGTGTAGCTGGCCGTTAATTGCGCGGCCATGGCTTCACGGGGGAGATTATCGCCGCCGACTGTAGCAGAACCAGGGGCCAGCGATTTCGTGCCTCTTTGCCAGGCAATTTCTGCTTGAGTATTCAACCCTTTGATGGGGTTGGTGCTGACACGCAAACCAGGCACATACAAGGTATCACCCTTGTCCGTGACCACGGTGGTATTGTAATGCCCGCCGACTCTGGCGAAGAAGTAACCTTCCACCACGCTGTTCATGGCATCGCCCAACTGATAATTGGCGTTTAACCCATAAACATCGGACTGCCTTTTGTTGGCATTATTAGCACCGGTCAAACCAGCATCAGTACCGGTATTGTTCTTGAAGTACAACAAGTCGATGGTCAAGGGCTTATAATCCAAGATCGCCTTAACACCATCATAGGTGCTTCTAAGGGTCATATCATTGGCGATAGCAGCCAAGTTGCCAGTGGCGACATTGTTAACGCCATCCGTGCCGATGATAAGGTTATTCCCGTAACCGAAGTACTGACGACCAACGCTCACGGTGAGCGGAGAATACAAAAACTCGCGCATCGTGGCATAGGCCAAATACAGCTGGACGTTGGTGTCATTGGCATTGTTATTGGTAGTAGTAGTAGTTATACCACCAGTAGAAGTAGAAGTAATGGTGCTGTGCTCTGCACCCCAACCGCGTTCATTGATCAAACCAACGGTGGTGCTGACATTGTCGCTCAAATCAGCATCAATGCGCACTGTGGTTTGGGTGATGAAAGCGTTCTGGTTTCTCAAACCATTTTCACCGCCACCCTGAGTTAGAACCTTTGAACCAAGGTTAAAGTGCTGACGACTGATATACGTGGAGTCAATGGCACCACTGACTTTCACGTTTTGAACAGCGGCGAACGCCGGAGTGGCCATAAGAGCCGCTAAGGCAACCGCTAATAGAACTTTATGTCTCATTTGTTCCTCCCAAGAAGTTGCACGAGTCATCCCCGAATGCTTTAATCGGGGATCCATTTCTGGATTCCCGCTTTCGCGGGAATGACATTTCGTATATATATTCTAGGATCTATAGGCCTAGGAAAATAACAACATAGACCCCTAACGGAGATTCCTGCCCTTGCTATTAATCCCTCCTTTCGTGGGCATCATTGAAATCACCAGGGTGGAAAGTGACTAAATTCTGTCATACGCGTATGACGATGTCAAGAAAATTTAATAAAATTTTCCGCCAAAGGCGGATCAGCCTCCGGCTGATAATAAAGCGCTTTCCCGGGCTTTTTATAGAGGAAACTTGACAGGATCATCATAGGTGAAGGCGCGGGTGTCCTCGTCGTATTCGTGGAGCTTGGGAAGGATGAGATCGCGCTCGTGGGGGTCCCTGTTCCCCTCAATATGCGCTTTGAACTCGGAAGGAAAAGCGTTGATAATGCTGGGGATAAGCAGGGATTCCTGTGTGGGTAGAAAACAGCGATTCTGATTGGTACAGCGGCCGCTGATCTCAAAGATGGCCTCAAGATCGTCCTTGGAGCCGTGCCCGAATTCAACCTTTTTTAGGTATTCGGTGATCTGGGCCGTGCCCTGGTTGCAGGGCACGCATTGGCCGCAGGAGCTTTTGGCCAGGAAATTGGAAAATTTAAGCGCTGCCTGCACCATACATGCGCTTTGGTCATAGACAATGAATCCGGCCGAGCCCAAACCGCCCCCTGCCTTCTTCAAAGACCCGAAATCCAGGGGTGTCCCGAACCTTTCAGGGGTCACCACTCCGCTCGCCACACCGGAAAACGCGGCTTTTAGGGAAAATCGCCCGCTTGGGCCGCCTGCGATATCATATAGAAGCTGTTTGAGGGTCACTGTTCCGGCCGGGACCTCATAAATGCCCGGACGCTTGATATCTCCGCAAACCGTACATATGACTGTTCCGGGGGTATCCTGGGACCCGACTGATTTAAAGTCGTCCGCCCCTTTCTTAAATATATATACTGCCTGGCAGAAACTCTCCACATTATTGACACAGGTCGGATTGAGGGAATCAGGCTGGAAATTGATCCCCTGAATGTAGGGCGGGATATTGCGCGGCATGGGGTAGCGGCCGTCAATGGACTCCAGCAGTCCTTTTTCCTCGCCAAAAAGGTATTCATCCGGGCCCAGATGGATCTTGATCAGGCCCTTGGGGAGCATCCCTGCCTCTTCCATCTCCAAACGCGCGGCAAAAAGCCGGTGGACCTGGGGCTTATACTTTTTCTTGATGCCGATATAGGCTTCTTTGGCGCCGATGGCGTAAATGGCAATGGCGATCCCTTCAAAGAGATGATAGGGGTTTTTGAGGATTAAATAACGGTCTTTGTAGGTGCCGGGCTCGCCTTCGGAGAAGTTGCAGACGACATATTTTGTGGGACACGGCTCGTTGCGCACCCCGGCCCATTTGATGGCGGTGGGAAACCCGGCGCCGCCGCGGCCGCGCAGATTTGCCTTCTTGATCTCCCCGATGACGTCAAGGGGCGACATGGAAAGGGCGCGCGCATAGGCCTTGCCTCCGCCTTGAGCGATATAATCACTAAGAGAATTGAGGGCTTTCAGGTCTTGCGGAAGGATCCGGCGGCATTCTAAGGGATGCATCATATAAAATTAGGCAGGCCCGGGCGTCGGGTCATCGGTCAAATGATGCTTGATCACCTTTCCCTCAACGATATAGATGACGTCTTCGGCGATATTGGTGGCATGATCGGCAATGCGTTCAAGGTTACGGGTCACCAGGATCATGTCCACCGCGCGGGTGACCTTCTTGGGGTCCTGCGTTATATGCGCGAGCATGTCCTGGAAGATCTGATGATTGAGCGCGTCCACTTCGTCGTCGCGCAGGCACACATTTTTAGCCAGCGGCACATCATTGGTCACGAACGCGTTGATGCTGTCCTTGAGCATCTGCTGGGCCAGCGCGGCCATGTGCGGGACATCCGTGAGGGTCTTTCCCGACGGGATATTCAACAGGTTCAGGGCTTCCTGCGCGATATTGACCGACAGGTCCCCCATGCGTTCAAGGTCATTGTTGATCTTCATGCTATAGGCGATGAAACGCAGGTCCCCTGCCTGCGGCTGGTGCAGGGCCAACAGGCGCAGGCACAAATCGTCGATCTTGACTTCCAACATGTCAATGGCATGGTCGCAGGAGACGACTTTTTTCGCCAGCACTTCATCGCGGCTGACCAGCGCTTTGACCGCGCCGCTGATGGCCTCTTCCACCAAACTGCTCATGTGCAGGAGGTTTTCTTTTAAATTCCGCAATTCTTCGTCAAAATGACGTTCCATAAATGTCCTCGCTTTTTATTATACAACTGATTAACCAAAACGCCCAGTAATATACGCCTCGGTGCGCGGATCTTTAGGGTTGGTAAAGACCTGACCCGTCGGCCCCATTTCAACCAATTCTCCCAGCAGCATATATCCGGTAAAATCCGACACGCGCGCGGCCTGCTGCATGTTGTGCGTGACAATTAAGATCGTATAATCGTTTTTCAGTGTCCGCATCAGGTCCTCAATGTGCGCGGTGGACATGGGGTCCAGCGCCGAGCACGGCTCATCCATCAGCAAAATATCGGGCTTGACCGGCAGGAGCCGCGCGATGCACAGACGCTGCTGCTGTTCCAGGGACAAACTCAATGCCGAGGCATTGAGCCGGTCTTTGAGCACCTCCCAGAGATCCACGGCCCGCAGCGATGCTTCCAGAATTGATCCATATTCGGACGCGGGCGCGGTCTTGTGGATCTTGACGCTGAATAAAATATTTTCAGCCACTGACAGCGCGAACGGGTTGGGGCGCTGAAACACCATGCCGACTTTTTTACGCAGATAGACCAGGTCCGTCTGCGGATCATAAATGTCCGTGCCGCCGATGAGGACCCTGCCCGTCACCCGCACGCCTTCAATGAGGTCGTTCATCCGGTTAAGCGCGCGCAGCAGCGTTGACTTGCCGCATCCGGAGGGCCCGATGAGCGAAGTGATCCGGCGCTCGTCCACCGTCATGCTGATATCGATCAGTCCCTGGAACGCGCCGTAAAAAAGATTCAATTTGTGGGTTTCAATGATCGCAGGCATCAACCGAATCTCCCGGAAATATAACCCTCCGTCCGCTTGTCCGCCGGAGAAGTGAATATCTTCTTGGTCTGGTCCAGCTCAACCAATTCCCCCATCAGGAAGAATGCCGTGCGATCGCCCACGCGCGCGGCCTGTTTGGTGTTATTGGTCACCAGGATCTGGGTGTATTTGTCCTTAAAATGGACCATGGCTTCCTCGATCTTGGCCGTGGAAATAGGGTCCAGCCCCGAACACGGCTCATCATACAGGATAATGTCCGGCTCAACAGCCAGGGTGCGGGCCAGGCACAGGCGCTGCTGCTGGCCTCCGGAAAGGTTCATGGCCTGCGCGTCCAAACGGTCCTTGACCTCGTCCCACAAATACGCGGCCTTCAAGCTGTTCTCAATGGTCCGGCTGATGGACTTTTTGTCCTTGATGCCGTGGCGGCGCAGGCCATAGGCCACATTCTCAAAAATGGTGATGGGCAGGACCGTCGGCAGGGCGAACACCATGCCCACTTTCTTGCGCAGCATCTCAACATCAATGGGCCCGTCAATATCAACGCCGTTGATGGTCACCAGTCCCCGGCGCGAAAAACGCGGATGCGTACCGTCGTTGGAACGGTTCAGGCAGCGCAAAAAGGTGCTTTTGCCGCTGTTGGATGGACCAATGATACTTAAGATCTCGTTGGCCTGAACGCCGAGGGTAATGTTCTTCAATGCCTGGACAGCACCGAAGAATACGTTCAGATCGTCCACCTGTATTTTCAAAGGGTTCACCATTTTTTCTTCTTTCTAAAATGCGCGCGCAAAACGATCGCGACCCCATTCATCGTCAGGACGATCATTAAAAGCACCAGCGCCGTGCCGTAACGGACCTCCAATTTGATATTGGGCACCTGCGTTGAAATGACGTACAAATGATACGGCAAAGCCATGACCTGGTCGAAGACCGAATGAGGCAGTTTGGGCAGGTAAAAAGCGGCGACGGTAAAAAGGATGGGTGCTGTTTCGCCCGCGGCGCGGGAAACCGCCAGGATCATCCCGGTCAAAATGCCCGGCATCGCGTGCGGCAGGACCGCGTGGCGTATGGTGTCCCATTTGGAGGCGCCCAGCGACAAGCTCACCTGACGGAACGATTGCGGCACGCTGTCCAGCGCTTCGCGGGTGGTCGTGATGATGATCGGCACCACCATGATGGCCAGGGTCAGGGAGCCGGCTAAAATGGAAGCGCCGAATTTGAGGAACATGACAAAGATCCCCAGCCCGAAAAGGCCGTACACCACCGACGGAACTCCGGCCAGGTTGATGATGGCCAGCTTGACTAAGCGGGTCAGCCAATTGTCCTTGGCGTATTCGGTCAGGTAAATGGCTGACATCACCCCCAGCGGCAAGGCGAACAGCAGTGTTCCCAAAACCAGATACAGGGTCCCGACGATCGCCGGAAAAATGCCGCCTTCGCGCATGCCTTTTCGCGGCATCTGGGTCAAGAACTCCCACGAAATGGCGTTCCAGCCGTGCTGAATGATAAAAAATAAAATAAGAATGACCGGCAAAACGACGATGACGGTCGCCGCGAACAGGACGGCAAAGGCGATCTTCTCTTTGATATAAGGGTTCCTGATCATTTGGCTTTATGGTGCACCGCGAGGTCCGCGATCAGATTGATAAAAAATGTGATGATAAAAAGCACGATGCCGATGGCAAAAAGCGCGAAATAGTGGTCACTGCCGCGCACGGTCTCGCCCATTTCCGCGGCAATGGTGGCCGTCAGGGTCCTGACCGGTTGAAAGATCGAATCCGGGATGCGCGCGGCATTACCGGTGATCATCATGACCGCCATGGTCTCGCCGATGACGCGCCCGATGCCCAGCATCACCGCCGCCACAATGCCGGACGAGGCCGCGGGCAAAACCACCCGCCATATGGCCTGCCAGCGGGTGGAGCCCAGGGCCAGGGCCGCCTCTTTATACCGCCGCGGCACCGCGTTGAGCGCATCCTCGGCGATGCTGACAATGGTCGGTGTCGCCATGAAGGCCAGCATGACGGCCCCGGAAAAGGCCGTGAGTCCCGTCGGTATATGGAACGTGCTTTTGACCCATGGCACCAGGGTCATCATGCCGATGAACCCCAGCACAACACTTGGAATGGCGGCCAGAAGTTCAATGCCTGATTTTAAGATCTCCTTGATCTTGCCGGAAGCGACCTCGGAGATATACACCGCGCTGGCGATCCCGATGGGAACAGCGATCAGCGTGGCGCCCAGGGTCACCAGCAAAGAACCCGCCATCAGCGGCAAAATGCCGAATTTGGCGGGCGTTGAGATGGGATACCAGCTGGACCCTAAAAGAAAATCCCCAAAACCGATGGTCCTGAAGATCGCAAAACCCTCTTTCGCCAGGAAAATAAAAATGAGGGCCACCAGGACAATGGAGGTGATGCCGCTTAAGTAAATGCATTTCTCAATAGCGGCTTCTTTCAGGCGTTTGGCGCTCCAGCGGCGTTTGAGCATATTTATTTGACCGGCACGAAATCGGTGTCCTTGACGATCTGCTGACCCTCGGGACTGAAAACAAAATCAATGATGTCTTTGAGGGCCCCTTGCGGCTGACCATTGGTATAAAAGATGAGCGGCCGTGAAATATAATATTGACCGGAAACAACATTGTCCAGCGTCGGCGTGTAATAAGGACCGGCATTGTCTTTGGCCACCGCAACGGCCTTCTGGGTCTGATTGACATACCCCATCCCGTAATAACCGATGGCGCCGGTATTTTGTGAGATCTCGTCGGCAATGGCCTGGGACGAAGACATCAACAGCGCTTCAGGGGCGAATTCAACCGTGCTTTTGGCATCTCCTTTGCGCAGGACATGTTCTTTGAAATAAACATGCGTCCCGGAATTGACCTCACGCGATAACAGGACAATGGACAGGTCACGGCCGCCGACCTCTTTCCAATTCTTGATCTTGCCGGCAAAAATATCCGCCAGCTGGTCAATGGTCAATTGGCTGACCGGATTGGCGGGGTTGACAACCACGGCCAAACCGTCCAGCCCGACGATAAACTCGGTGGGCGTGATGCCTTTGGCCTTGGCCTGGTTGATCTCTTCTTTCTTAATGGAGCGTGAGGACTCCGCGATATCGCAGGTGCCGCTCAAAAGCGCCGCGATCCCCGTGCCTGACCCGCCGCCGGTCACCGCCACGAACGCGTCAGGATGTTTGCCCATGTACGCCTCGGCCCACGCCTGGCCGAGATTGACCATGGTGTCCGAACCCTTGATCTGTATGGAATTCCCCGTGGCCAGGCCTGATGAAGCGCCTAAAACGCTCAAGATCACAACAATGAACCATTGAAATTTCCGCATGTCATCTCCCGTGAATTGTTAATAACACTGTTCCGGTTAAAACGCATATTGCGCGGCCGTAATGATCTGATTGTCATCAGCACCGCCATGGACCGTTTTATGCACATAATTCAATTGCAATTTCGTTGTTGGTTTGATCAAAAAATAATTCAAACCAACCGTGGTATCAAATTCCTGGTTCCCCGAGGCCCTTTCGTTCGCATTAAACCCCTCATATCTGGTCACCCATTGCCATTGAGGAGTGATGAAATATCCTAACTGGGTATACCAGCCATTGGATGGCACTGCGCCATCTTGCGCTCTCATCAATTCACTTTTGAGCGAGAATTTGTCATATTCAAATCTCGCCTCTGCCCCGATACGCTTTTTAACAGGAGAGGTAACGTGGGAAGGCCGTTGATAAAATGAAGACCCCACCTGCAGGCCTTTCCAAAAAGAATGGTCGGCAAACGGTTTTAAAACAAACCGTCCGGCAATGTCTTTGTGGTCATTGGTATCGCTTTTGTTCGGGCCTTCCCCGTTAAAAACCCCAAGTTGGTAATCGGCATATTTCCAGGTCCCCAGGGCCATGGCGCCGATATCACGTTTGTCTCCGTAAGTCCGTCCAATAAAAGAACGTTCCGCGGTATCGATCTTGGGTGATGGCCGAAAACCTTCTTCAGTCACGGGTATTTTATATTGGCCAAGCTGAATGGTGTGATGGGGAATTCCATCGTAACCGACATAAGCATCCTTTAAAATACTGCGGGTCGTGTTATCTTCTTGAACAAGACTGGGGTCTGTCACAAGTTTCCATTTCAGGTGATCGGCCAGATTCCCTCCAAAGCCCAACTCCATGCGGCGATGACGGAAATTATCATGGGCATGATCGTCGATCACATACCATTCCTGAACAACCAAACTTAAGTCAACATTTCCTTTACCAACACGTAGAAAGGATGGTTGTTCTTTGACCTCGGTGAACTGCTGTATTGAAGGCGGCGCCTCCGCCGGCTTGCTGCTCAATTTTTCAATGATCTCATTTTGTTTCTGGACCACCTGCTGCATATCCCGCAACTGTTTTTGAAGCTCACGGACTTGTTGGGAAAGTTCTTCATTTGACAGAACCGGATCAGTCGATTGAGCCCACACCAATGGCCCCGTCCCCAAGGTGACCGCCAACAAAAAAATTATTTTGATCTTCATGGCTCCCTCTCATGTTTTTGTTGATGTTTGAAACAAGTATAAACGGGCAATATAAAGGAATGATTAAGACGGGATAAAGTATTGATTAAGGCGTTCAATGTGGTAAATTAGGAACATGTCCGCGGAAATGAGTTTGATCTACTGGTCAACATTGACCGGCACCATCAGCTGTCTGGCCACGGGCCTGGGCGCCATCCCGGTGCATTTCGTCAAGAGGCATTCCAACGTCATGCGCGCGTTCTCCTCCGCGTTCGCCGCCGGAATGATGATCTCCGCCTCCGTGTTCTCGCTGGCGCAGGAAGGCATTGCTCTTAAAATAAAATTTCCTTCCGCCCCCTATGGGGTCATCCTGGGCCTGATGCTGGGGGCGCTTTTTTTCTGGCAAACGGAAAAACTCGTTGAGCGCCTGCACCTGGAACAGCACAACCTGGCCAGGGGCTTTTCCAAAAAAGGCATCCTGCTTTTTATCGCCCTGTTCGTCCATTCGATCCCGGAAGGCATTGCCATCGGCGTGGGGTTTGCCACGGGCAATTTCCATTTCGGCCTCATCATGGCCATTGCCATCGGCGTGCACAATATCCCCGAAGGCATCGCGATCTCTTTGCCGCTCAAAAAAGACGGGACATCAACGCTACGCTGCGCCTGGGCATCCATTTTGACCAGCGTGCCGCAACCGCTGTTGGCCGCGCCATCGGCGCTCCTGGCATGGCTGTTCGAACCGCTCTTGCCGATAGGGCTGGGTTTTGCCGGCGGGGCCATGATCTATCTGGTTGTCGCGGAAATGCTACCGGAGGCCTTTGAGGAAGGTGGGAAGGTCTTGACCTCCTGGGGCGTGATGACGGGGCTGTGCACCATGCTGCTGTTGACCAATCTCATCAACCTGATCCCTACCCCATAACTACTTCTTGGCAGGCGCCTCGGCTGGAACGTCCTCGATCTTCAGGACCTTGATCTGAAATTTTAAAAGTTTGCCGGCCAGTAGATTATTGAAATCCAACACCACGCTATCCGCCTTGACCTCGCGGATGACCGCTGGAAAATTTTCACCGTCGGGCGCCTGGGCCTGAAGGACCATGCCGACCTTGGGCTCTATGTTCTTGGGCAGAGTGGTCTTGGGAAATTCTTTGAACGCCTTCGGATCTATTTCGCCGTAACCGTCCTTGGGCTGAACATCAACCACCTTCTGTTCCCCGACATGCATGCCGTTGAGGGCCGCCTCCAAACCGGGAACGATGGTATCTACCCCGTAGACAAAAACAAGGGGCTCCTTGCCTTTGGAGGTCTCGATCTCCTTGTTGTCAACTGAAAGCGCGTAATCAAGGGTGACTTTTTTCCCGGGAGCCACAACCGGATCATCTGCTAAAGCCCAGCCACCGACAATACCGGCCGCTAACAGGACCCCTGCTATCCATAAACGCATAACTTCTTCTCCTTTCGGGCGGGCACGGGGGCCCGCCCCTACTACTCATCATCATTAAGCTGATACTGGATCTCGATATTGAACGTGTATTCGGGCAGGGTCATCCCTTTGAGGAACTGCGGGAATTGCGCCTGCTTCAAGCTTTTCATGGAAATGTCCTGCAAATTCCCGGTGGCGCGGCTTTTGGCTTCAATGATCTGCGCGGCCTTCAGAGTGCCGTCCGAAGCAAGTACAAAGGTCAGGTACACCGTCCCGCTCTCCATCTTGCTGAAATTCGCGTACACTTTTTCCTCGATGCGTCTGCGAACTAGTTCATTATACGACGCGTACGCGGGGTTGTTGATCTTTTCCGACTTTATGTGCGTCATGGACACGTGATACGAGGCCTGCATGGACCGGATGATCCGGGGCCTGCGCTCATCCACCGTAAAATTCTTCGGCAGACCCTGGTCCGGTTTGGCGAGCTTCACCGGGACCGTGCCCTGGACGGGAATGACTTGGGAGGGCTTGATGGGCCTTTGCTTAAGGTCCGGGACTAAGGGACGCGGCGCGGGCCGGTAAACGATCTCAACCCCTTTGGGCCTGACCCCGTCTTTATGAGGGTCAGGGTGTTTCAAAAAATATCCTCCGCAAACCAGCAGTGTATGCGCGGTCAGTGAAATAAAAAACGCCCTGGGCAGAAAATTCTCGATCATATAAATTTGTCATTCCCGAATGCTTCTGTCGGGAATCCAGACATGTATGGCTGGACCCCCGATAAAAACATTCGGGGGTGACAGCGTTTATTTGCCACACGCGACCCCGATGATATACCGGATGAACCGCAGGGTGTCGCGCAAAGGCCTTATCTTGCTCTTCTCGTCACGGTAAATGCTTTGGATATCAATGGAAGTGACCTTAAACCCCTGGCGGGCCGCCTTGACCAGCAGCTCCGTCTCGATCTCAAAATCCGAACATTCCAGCGTGACGCTTTTGAGGACTTCGGCGGAAACCAAACGAAACCCGCACTGGGTGTCCTTGATCTGCTGACGGCAGATCAAGGAAATGACCCATGACATCAACGCGTTGGTCGCCCGGCGCACGAACGGCATGCCTCCGGGATCGCGCATGCGGTTGCCGTTGACAACAGGCGCGCCGGTCTGTTGGAAACAGGCAACGAACAAATGAATGTCCGACGGCGCATGCTGGCCGTCCCCATCCATGGCGACCACGGCCGCGTAACCTTTTTTAAGGGCATGGTCAAAGCCAAGGCGCAGGGCATTGCCTTTGCCGCTTTTTTGGCCTGTCCTTAACACAACAGCCCCGGCAGACCCGGCCAGAACGCCGGTGGCGTCTGAAGAACCATCATCCACGACGATCACATCATACCCAAGGCCCCGGACAGACGATACCAGGGGCCCGATGACCCTGGCCTCATTGTGCGCGGGGATGATCACGGCGATATTCATAAATACCAGAACTCCCTGAACATGAGCCACTGGAGCGGATGTTCGCGGATCTCCCACTCCAGGACGCTCAGATAGCGGCTGATCGTTTGGGCCACCAGATCATCGGTGATGTCCCCGGGCGGCATAGCCGGCGGCTCAATGGGTTCGTGAAAAATGAAACGGAAATCCCCATTGTCCTTGCGGACGAACATCGTCGGGATGATGGAGGCACCGGTCTTCAGCGAAAAAAGCGCCGTGCCTTTGGGGACCATGGCCTTGCGCCCCAAAAAATCCATGACCATGCCTTTGGCGCCGAAATCACGTTCCCCCAAAATGGCCAGCACCCGGTTGGCCTTCAAATGTTCCAGACAGCGGCGCACCGCGGTTGTCGCCGGGATGACGGTCGTGCCGAAAAATTCCCGCTGGCGGTCAAAGAACGCGTTGACCCTGTGGTCTTTATGGATCAGGGCTATGACGGCCAGCGGATATCCCAAACTGGCCACGACAGCGCTCGCCATTTCCCAATTGCCCACGTGGGCGCTGACGAGGATGACCCCTTTTCCTTTTTTAAGGGCATGGTCAATGTGTTCAATGTTGACGCATTCCACATGCTCTTGCACATACCGGGGGCTGACTTTTTTGGTCATGGTAAAAAAATCCGCCAAATACCGCCCAAAATTGCGGAACACTTCCCGCACCATTTTAGACGAAACGTCCTTGCCCAGAACGACCTTGAGGTTCGCCCGCACCGCTTCGCGGTCCGTTTTGGAAAATAAAAAATGAATATCAGAAATGAGAACGGCAAAGGCGTAGGCGACCCTCACCGGCAGGATGCTCACCAGCCATTGCCCCAAACGATAAATATAATAATTTCCCATTTTATATATCCAGAACAAAACGGGCGATGTGTTCGGCCGCCATCGGCCTGCCCTTGGCCAGCGCGGCCTCGCGCATGGCCTTGATCTTCGCGGGGTCGTTCAAAAGCGCGTCAATGGCCGGGCCGATCCTGTTTTTGTCGTCGACGCGCACCGCGATGCCGTTGGACACCAGGAACCGGGAGTTGCGTTCTTCCTGCCCCGGGATGGGGTCCACGATGACCATGGGCAGTCCCT
The DNA here is from genome assembly GCA_030650275.1 of Candidatus Omnitrophota bacterium. Taxonomy (NCBI): domain Bacteria; kingdom Pseudomonadati; phylum Candidatus Omnitrophota; species Candidatus Omnitrophota bacterium. The sequence goes on from JAUSEK010000004.1 coordinate 18,841, forward strand.
TGGCCAGGCATTCGCTGGTGGTCATGCCGCCGGGCTTGCTGATGATCAGGGTGGAAACCTCCATTAACTCGTCGACATTATCGGCATAATCGTAAAAAATGACCGTCTTGGATGTCTTGCGCTGGATCTTCTTGAGCCAGCGGGTGAGTTTGACGTTGGTCCCCGCGATCACAATGATCTGCAAAGGCCGCTCTAAAAAAAGCATGGATTTGACCGCGTCTTTCATGGGGCCCAGACCCTGCCCCCCGCCCATGACCAGCACCGTCGGGACACGGGCATCAAGGCCCAGCCGGCGGCCGAGGGCCGCTTTGTCCAGTTTTTCGGCGAATTTCATGCGGATGGGAATGCCGAACACTTTTATTTTCTTAGGCGGTATGCCTTCCTTCACGTAACGCTCTTTCGCCTCCTCGGAAGGAACGATGTAGGAATCGACCCCTTCATGAAGCCAATACAAATGCGGGGCAAAATCCGTCAGAACGCCAATGACCTTGAAAGCAAGGTCATGGGTCACTTTGTAATCCGCCACCATGCCGCAGGGGAAGGCCTGCGTGCAGATGACCACATCGGGCTTGAATTCGTCAATGAGGGGCTTGAGCTTCTTATGGGAGGACTTGTGTATTTTCTGTTTCCAATTTTCAGAGGCCTTGATGACCTTGGGATTGTCGTAGAGGTATTCCCAAATTTGCGGGACCCGCTTGATCACCCCCATGTAGGCGGTGTTGATGATCTTTTCCATGATCGGGTAAATATAACCGAACCCGTTGATGTTCATCACTTCACAATCGGGGTCAAGGGCTTTGAGGGACCTCTGGATGGCCGCGGCGCTCTGGCGATGCCCCGAGACCTGGGAAATGTACATCAACAAAACCCGTTTGGGTTTGCGTTCCATCACTCGATGGCCCCCAGAGCGGCCCCGACGCTGCCGTCCTTGCCTTCGGGCACAAAAACGGCCTTTAACCGGCCTTTGACCGGGGCTTGGACGTTGAACGAGGCCTTGTCCGTCACCACCTCCACCACGTCCTGGCCCGCCTCGACGCTCTGGCCCGGCTTCACGTGCCAGCAGGCCACCGTGGCCTTGGTGACGCCTTCGCCCAATTCTGGTAAAATGATTTCAACCATATTAATTATGGGGACACAATACTTAATTCCTGATTCTTATTATTGGTTGAATTAAGTATTGTGTCCCCCGAATTGACGGCAAAAATGCCGCGTGAATTTTTCCTTAACGTCACCCATGGCCACCGGGCCGCCTTTCAATTGGGCGATGGAAGTCATGCGCACGTCAAGCCCGCATGGCTTGATGAGGTCAAACAAAGACAGGTCGGTGTTGACGTTGATTCCCAAACCGTGATACGTCACCCATCTGCGCACCCCGACGCCGATGGAAATGATCTTATTCCTGTTAATGAAAACACCCCGCTGGCCGGGCATGCTCATTGCCAATATATCAAAATCCTTCAATAAATCAACCGCAACTTGTTCGATATGCTCAAGATAGACCTTAAGGTCACGCCCATAACGGTTCAAATCCGCCATGACGTACACGATCAATTGTCCCGGCGCGTGGAGCGTTACGTCTCCCCCGCGGTCCACGGGCACAATGCTGACCCCCCGGCTTAAAATATCCTCGCGGGTGTAAAGAAGACTGTCCGGCTTGAACATGCGGCCCAAGGTCAGCACCAGCGGATGTTCGCAGAAAACAAGACGCTGGGGGCCGCCGGCAATGACCTCCTGCACCACCGCGCGCTGGCGTTTGACCGCAGCCGCGTGATCGATGAGGCCCCAATCTTCAATGATAAAGTTATTCATAAACAAAAATTAAAAGGGGACACTTCCTGCCTGCCGGCAGGCAGGTATTGTGTCCCCTTTTCTTTTACCATATCCTGCTAAAATTACAATGCTTTACAGATCGCCTCGGCCATTTGCTGTGTGCCGACAGCGGTGGGGTCATTGCGGTCATCTTTAAGATCATAGGTGACGCTCTTGCCCTCTTTAAGGACCTTGCGGACCGCGTTCTCCAAACGAATGGCGGCATCCGCCTCCCCCAGATGTTTGAGCATCAGGACGCTTGAAAGGATACAGGCCGTGGGATTGACCTTGTTCTGGCCCGCGTACTTGGGGGCTGATCCGTGCACCGGCTCAAACAGGGCGATATTGTCCCCGTAATTGGCGCCCGGGGCAATGCCCAAACCGCCGGTCAGGCCCGCGCACAGGTCCGAAACGATGTCCCCGTACAAATTCGGCAAAACGAGCATGTCGTACAAATGCGGGTGCTGCACCAATTGCATGCACATATTGTCCACGATGCAGTCATTGAACTCGACGCGGCCCTTATATTCCTGCGCCACTTCCTGGGCGCACTTCAAAAAGATCCCGTCGGTGAATTTCATGATATTGGCCTTGTGCACGGCGGTGATCTTCTTGCGGCCGTTCTTGAGGGCGTACGCGAAGGCGGCGCGCACGATGCGCCTGGAGGCCGTCGCGGAGATGGGCTTGATGGAAATGGCGGAGTCCTCGCGGATCTTTTTGGCCGACATGCTGTTGATCTTTTCGCGCAACTGATCGCATTCCGGCGTTCCTTGTTCAAATTCAATGCCCGCGTAAAGGTCTTCGGTGTTTTCGCGAAAGATCACCAGGTCCACGTTCTTGACCGGCGTCTTGGTCCCTTCATAATAAACACAGGGGCGCACGCAGGCATAGAGGTCCAGGGCCTGGCGCAACTGCACGTTGACCGAGCGGAAACCCTTGCCGATGGGCGTTGAAATGGGCCCTTTGATGGCGGTTTTGTTGCGGCGGATGGACTCAATGACCTCGTCGGTCAGCGGCTTGCCGCTTTTGCGGATGGAAAATTCCCCCACCTGCTGGACTTCCCAGTCAATTTTGACGCCGGCGGCCTCAACACAGGCCTGCATCGCCCGGGTCACTTCCGGCCCTATCCCGTCGCCGGGTAAAATGGTGACTTTATGTCCCATGATTCCTTCATTATATCGTACAGACGCAGCATTGCTGCGTCTCTACTTCTTCAATAAACTTTTTAACTCGTCGAGATTATAGGCGTGCGCGACAGCGGTCTCGTAGGTGATCGTCCCTTTGTCACAGAGTTCCTTAAGGGATTTGTCCATCGTCTTCATGCCGTACTGGGCGCCTGTCTGTATGGCGGTGCGGATCTGCTCGACCGCCCCCTCACGGATCATATTGCGGATGCCGGGGGTGGCGATCATGATCTCCGGGGCCATGACGCGGCCACGGCCGGAGGCGTGCGGCACCAATTGCTGGGAAATGACCCCCTGCAAAGCCGAGGCCAATTGCAGGCGCACCTGCTGCTGCTGATACGGCGGGAACACGTCAATGATGCGCTCAATGGTCTGGGGCGCGTCAGGCGTGTGGATGGTCCCCAAAACAAGATGGCCTGTTTCCGCCGCGGTCAGGGCCGTGGAGATCGTTTCCAGGTCGCGCATTTCCCCAACGACGATGACGTCCGGGTCCTGGCGCAGGCAGCGGCGCAGGGCCTCGGCGAAAGAGTTGGTGTCGCGGTACACTTCCCTTTGCTTGACGATGGATCTCTTATTGACGTGGATGTATTCGATAGGGTCTTCAATGCTGATGATCACACAGGAACGTTCGGTATTGATCAAATTCACCATGGCCGCCAGCGTCGTGGTCTTGCCCGTGCCGGTGGGGCCGGTGATGAGGACCAGGCCGCTGTGTCCGCGCGCCAGGTCCGCCACGATGGACGGCAGATGCAATTCCTCAATAGTGGGGATGAACAATGACACGCGCCGGAATGCCGCTTCCACGGCCCCGCGCTGGATGTGCACGTTGACGCGAAAACGGTCCAGTCCGGTCATGGCCAGAGAAAAATCAAGTTCCTTGTTTTGTTCGAATTGTTCTTTTTGGCCCTGCGAAAGGACGCTGAAGATCATCTCCTGCATGTCCTGGCGGGCCAGCGGGGAGCGCTTGAGCATGACCAATTCACCGTCGATCCTTAAGACCGGCGGGGTCCCATCGGTCAAATGCAGATCAGAAGCATTTTCCTGGATGGCTAACAGCAGAAGGTCACGCAGTGTGGTGTTTTTTTCCATATCGGGACTCGCCGCTGGCTTTGATCCAACGGGCCATGCGGTCAACCCCTTCTTTGATCCTGGATTCGGACGTGGAAAAACTCAAACGGATATGCTCCGGGGCGCCGAAACTGTCCCCCGGGATGACGGCCACTTTAACATCGTCGAGCATTTTGGACGCGATGGCCGCGCCGCCGATCTTGGAACAATCACAAAAAACATAGAAGGTGCCTTGGGGACGGATATAACTGATCTCCGGGATCCCGTCCAGGCATTTGAGCATCAGATCACGACGGGTCTCAAAAACCTTGCGCATGGCCTCGATGCTTTCATCCGAGGCCTTCAGGGCCGCGACCGCGGCCGCCTGGCTCATGGACGCCGGGTTGGACGTGGAATGGTCCTGGAATTTCTTGACGTATTCCATGACTTCCATGGGTCCGGCCGCGTAACCGATGCGCCACCCGGTCATGGCATAGGCCTTGGAAACGCCATTGACGGTGATCGTGCGCTCAAAGATCTCTTTGTTCAAAGAAGCGATGGAAACAAATTCATTGCTATCATAAACCAGTTTCTCGTAGATTTCATCACTAATCACGTAAATTTTGTGCGCCACACAGATGGCGGCGATGGCTTCCAGTTCAGATCTGTCATACATGACCCCCGTCGGGTTGGACGGGGAATTCAAGATCAAAACCTTGGTCTTGGGGCTTAAATATTTGTTAAGAAGTGCTTGCGTGATCTTAAAGGCGCTGGACGCGTCCGTCGGGATGATGACCGACCTGCCCCCCGCGGCCTTGACCATCTCAGGGTAACTCACCCAATACGGTGCCTGAAACAATACCTCGTCGCCGTCGTCCACCAGCACCTGGATAAGATTAAATATGGAATGTTTGGCCCCGCAGGACACGACGATCTGTTCGGGCTTAAGGACAAGTTGGTTGTCTTTGAAGAATTTGGCGGCAATGGCTTCGCGCAATTCCTGCGTGCCGATGGAAGGGGTGTATTTGGTCTGGCCGGACTGGATGGCCTTGATGCCGGCCTGTTTGATGAGATCCGGGGTGTCAAAATCGGGCTCGCCGGCGGCAAAATTGACCACGTCGTGGTCCGCCGCCTGCAGTTCCTTGGCGCGGGCCGTGATGGCCAGCGTCGTGGAACCGACGATGTCTTTGATGCGGCGATTGACTTGGAGCATCTTTTATTCCGCGCCGGTTTTGCGCTGGAAAAATTTCCTGATCCCGGTGGGTTTAGAAACGTGCGGGGCCGCGCCCTTGATCTCCGCCTTGGAATGGCCTTCCGCTGCCGGAATTTTGGCCGGTTCTTTGGCAGCAGGCGCTATTTCTTCCTTGGCCTTGGATCTTTTCTGGCCGCTGATGATGGTCCGGCTTTTTTCCGTCAATTCCAGGAACACCAGCTGGGCATTATCACCGGCACGTTGATTAAAAGGAATGATGCGGGTGTATCCACCCGGACGCTCTTTGAAACGCGGGGACGTCTCTTTAAAAAGCCGGGACACCAGGACATGGTCGCACAGGATGGCGAACGCCCGACGGCGGGCGGCCAGCGTGTCCCTCTTACCCAGCGTGATGAGCCGGTCAATGAGTTTTCTGGCCTCTTTGGCCTTGGCGCGCGTGGTGCAGATGCGCTCCTGGATCAGCGTCGCCTTGGCCATGTCGCGCAAGGTGGCCTTGCGCAAACTTTGATTACGGCTTAGACGGTTCCCTGCTTTCCTATGTCTCATGATCCGCTCTTTGCTTTCAATTTCTTCGAATCAACCTTCATCCCCAAAGCAAGGCCCATGCCTTTGAGCAATTCGGCGATCTCGGTCAGCGATTTCTTTCCGAAATTACGGAATTCCAGAAGTTCGGCTTCCTGGCGTTTGACCAGGTCCCCGATGGTCTTGATATTGGCGTCCTTCAGGCAGTTGGACGAACGCACGGAGAGCTCCAGTTCGGAGATGGGAAGGCGCAGTTTGGTATACAAGGCCTCTTCCTCGGCGGAGACCTCCTCCTCCTCCACTTCCTCTTCGGGCAACTGACCATAGGCGACAAACACGTCCAAATGGCGCTGGAGGATGTTGGCCCCGTACAAAAGCGCTTCTTTGGGGTTAATGGCCCCATTGGTGAAAATTTCCAACAGCAGGCGGTCATAATCGGTGCGCTGTCCCACGCGGGTATTCTCAACGGTAAAATTCACCTTCACGATGGGGGTGAAAATGGAATCCACCGCGATGGTGCCCAAAGGCGCGCCTTCTTTTTTGTTCTGGTCCGCCGGAACATAACCGCGGCCGCGGGCGATCTCCAGTTCCATGTTAAAAGGAATGTCCTGCGTCAACGTGGCGACGTGGTGTTCGGGATTCAAAAGCTCGATGACCTCGTCAAAGATGATGTCCTTGGCCCTGATCTCGCCTTTTTTATTGGCCTTGACATAAACCGTCTTGGGGGCCTTGGAATGCGAACGCACGATGAGCCCTTTGATGTTCAGGACGATCTCGGTCACGGACTCCAGGACGCCGGGCATGGTGGAAAATTCGTGCGACACGCCCTCAATGCGGATGGACGTGACCGCGCTGCCTTCAATGGAGGACAATAAAATACGGCGCAGGGAATTGCCCAGGGTCACGCCATAACCGCGCTCAAAGGGTTCAGCAATGAATTTTCCATAAATATTGGTATAGCCGGACTCTTCGCAGTCCAAACGTTTCGGCATCTGAAAATCACGCCATTTAACACCCATTGTCTTATCCTCCGTGATTTACCTTGAATAAAGCTCGACGATCAATTGCTCGTTGATGGGAAAACCAATGTCCTCACGCATCGGGACGCGCACGACTTTGCCCTTCAAATTTGCCGCGTCCGCCTCAAGCCAGGCGGGGACCTTGCGCTCCTTGGTCACCTCAACGTTGACCTTGATGGTGCCGGTCGTCTTGGCGTCGGTCTTGATCTCCACAATGTCATTGGGTTTGACCAAGAAAGAAGCGATGTTCACGCGCCGTCCGTTGACGGCCACGTGATTATGGCTGACGATCTGGCGGGCATCCGTGCGGGACTTCGCGAAACCCAGATTGAACACAACACTGTCCAAACGGCGTTCCAAAAATTGTAAAAGCACGGTGCCGGCGACACCCTTGGTGCTCACCGCCTTGATGAAATAATTCCTGAACTGCTTTTCAAGCACGCCGTAAATGCGCTTGACCTTCTGTTTTTCGCGCAGTTGGACGCCGAAATTCGACAGTTTGGTCGTCCTCCTTAACCCATGCTGGCCTGGGGGATATTCCCGGCGGGATATGGCGCATTTATGCGTATAGCAACGCGCGCCTTTCAAGAAAAGTTTCTCGCCTTCCCGGCGGCACAAACGGCAATCTGGTCCTAAATCACGTCCCATATTCTTGTATTTCCTCTCGATTCATTTTGTCACCCCCGAATGTTTTTATCGGGGGTCCAGAGTTGGCTAGTGTCTGGATTCCCGACAGAAGCATTCGGGAATGACATCCTATTTTATACCCTGCGCTTTTTGCGCTGACGGCATCCGTTATGCGGGATGGGCGTCACGTCCTTGATAGACGTCACCATCAAGCCTGCCCCTGCCAGCGCGCGGATCGCGGACTCGCGGCCTGAACCGGGTCCTCTGACAAAAACATCCACGCTCATCAAACCCAATTCCTTGGCCCTGCGGGCGGCATCGGTGGCCGCGATCTGCGCCGCGAACGGCGTGCTTTTCTTGGAACCGTGGAAACCGACCAGGCCCGGCGTCGCCCAAACGATGGTATTGCCCTGCTTGTCACTGATGGTGATGATGGTATTGTTGAACGTCGCCTGAATGGTGACAATGCCGCTGGTGATCCCTTTGAGGGATTTTTTGCGGGCCTTGGCAGCTTTCTTGACGAGGGGCTGCTGTTGCTGTTGTTTTTGTTGTTCGGGTTGTTCAGGTTTTGTGGCCATAAATTTTTATTCCTTATTCGGCTTTTTGGCGGCCGGGGCCTCCGCCTTCTGGATGATATGTCCCGTGACCGCTTTTTTGCCCTTGCGGGTACGGGCATTGGTCTTGGTGCGCTGACCGCGCACAGGCAAACCCTTGCGATGACGCAGGCCGCGGTAAGACCCCATTTCCATGTGCCGGCGTATGTTCTCGTTGTTCTCACGGCGCAGATCGCCTTCAACGACAAAGCCCTTCTGGATGATGGTGGTGATCCGCGTGATCTCCTCTTCGGTGAGGTCCTTGGCGCGCTTGTCCACGCTGACCTGCGCTTGCGTCAAAATATTTTTAGAACGGGTCGGCCCGATCCCGTATATATAAGGAAGGGCGGCCTCGATGCGCTTTTCTTTGGGAAGATCTATCCCTAAAATTCTCGGCATACGTTGTTATCCTTGTCTTTGCTTATGTTTGGGGTTGATGCAGATGACCCGCACGACCCTCTTGCGACGGACGATCTTGCAATTGCCGCAAATCCTTTTAACGGATGATTTGACCTTCATTTTTTATTCCTCATTTCAATCTGAATGTGATCCGCCCCCGGCTCAAGTCGTACGGGGAAAGTTCCACTTTCACTTTATCGCCGGGCAATATCCGGATGAAATTCATGCGGATCTTCCCCGAAACATGCGCCAGGACCTTATGGCCGTTGTCCAGAACAACGCGGAACATGGCATTGGGAAGCGCCTCTCCCACGACTCCTTCGACTTCGATCAGGTCTTCTTTGGCCATAAGCTATTGTGTCAGTATTTCCGGCCCCTGGGCTGTGACGACAACCGTATGCTCAAAATGAGCGGACGGTTGACCGTCCGCGGTCACCACGGTCCAGCCGTCTTTCAATATCTTCGTCCGGTGCGTTCCCATGTTGACCATGGGCTCTATGGCCAGCACCATCCCCGGTTTCAAAACAGGCCCCTGATGGGGCGGGCCGTAATTAGGGATCTCCGGGTCTTCGTGCAATTGCCTGCCGATGCCGTGTCCGACAAAATCCCGCACCACCGAAAATCCGTGCAATTCCACATAACTTTGCACGGCAAAAGAAATATCAGAGAGCCGGTTGTCCGCGCGCGCCTGTTCAATGCCCTTATACAAGGACGCTTGGGCCACCTGCAGCAGGCGTTGGGTCTCGGGGGCCACACGGCCGATCGGGACCGTCACGGCGGTATCGGAATAATAATCGTCGTGGATAATGCCCACATCAAGGCTGACAATATCGCCCTCTTTGAGGACATACCCGCCGGGAATGCCGTGCACCACCCCCTCATTGACCGAAATGCAGGCCGACGCGGGGAACCCGTGATAGCCCTTGAACGCGGGGAGCACGTTGTGCCGCTTGACCAGCGCTTCGGCCCTGGCGTCAATGCCCTTGGTCGTCATTCCAACTGTTAAAGAGCCCTTCAATTCCTCAATAATGGAAGACAAAATTTTACCAGCTTTGCGTAAAATGTCAATCTCGCCGGGGCTTTTGATCTTGATCTGGCTTGTTGTCATTGAGGATGCTGATCAAATGGTCGCGCACATCCGTTGTTTGGGCGTTGCCGTCGACCTCTTTTAATTTTTTCTGCCTGGCATAATAATCGATAATAGGTTTTGTGCTGGTGGCGTAGACATCCATGCGCTTGCGGATGGTGTCCTCATTATCGTCGGAACGCTGATACACTGGTCCGCCGCAAAGGTCGCACACGCCCTGCGTCTTGGGCGGTTTATTCGTTAAATGGTAAAGAGCGCCGCATGTCTTGCACACCCGCCGGCCCGTGAGGCGCATCAGGATGATGTCCAGGTCAGCCCGCATGTAAAGAGCAAAATCCAAAGGTTTTTTGGCCTTGGCCAGCATCGCGTCCAGGTCCTGGGCCTGCTTGACCGTGCGGGGAAACCCGTCGAGCATATACCCTTGGGCCAGGTCCGGGTCATGGCTCACTTTTTCCTGGACCAGCCGCGTGACCACGTCATCGGGGACCAATTCTCCCCTTTCAACGAAACCTTTGATTTCTTGGCCCAAGACGGAAATTTTTCCGCCGGAGGCGGATCCGCCTTTGGCGGACATCTCCTCACGGAGCATATCGCCGGTGGAAATGTGCGCGATGCCCGTCATGCCCTTGATGAACCCTGCCAAAGAACCTTTGCCCGCGCCCGGAGGACCCAAAAGCACGATCCTCATCGCCGTCCCCGGAGCTGCCCCGTTTTCATGAAGCCCTCGTAATGGTGCATCTGCAGATGCGACTCGACCTGCTTCATGGTATCGAGCATGACCCCGACGGTGATGAGAACGCCCGTGCCCCCGAAGAAGGACGCCACCAGATACGGCACTTTGAACGAGGCCATGATGGCATCTGGCATGACGGCGATGCAGCAAATAAAAAGAGCACCGACCAGGGTGACGCGCGTCAGGACATAATCCAGATGATCCGCGGTTTCCTTGCCCGGACGTATGCCGGGGACAAACCCCCCATGTTTCTTCAAATTTTCCGAAACATCCACGGGGTTAAAAACAATGGCCGTGTAAAAATAACAAAAGAAAATGATCAAAAACGCGTAGAGGGCGTAATAGCTGAAATTCCCGCGCGAGATCCATGTCATCGCGTGCTGCAAGGGGCCCTGGGGCCAGAAACTCGCGATCGTCGCCGGAAAAAGAATGACGGATTGCGCGAAAATGATGGCGATGATGCCCGCGGTGTCCACCTTCAAAGGGATGAACGTCGAGGACCCTCCGGTCGCCTGCGTCCCCGTCATGCGCCGCGCGTACTGGACCGGGATGCGCCGCTGGCCCTGGGACACCATGGTCGTTGAAATGATGACCGCAATGAGGAAAAAGACCATCAGCACCAGCGCGATCGGCTGCAATTGACTGGCCCCGCTTTTAGAGGACAATAACAAATTCAGGTAATGAAGCGCCGTCGGCGCCGAGGAGATGATGCCCGCGGTGATGATCAGGGACACGCCGTTGCCGACCCCCCGTTCCTGGATGCGCTCGCCCAGCCACATCAAAAATACACTGCCCGCGGTCAGGGTGATGACGCTCGTGAACCTGAAACCCCAGCCGGGATCGTTGACGATCTGCAAACCGCCGAATGTCGAAGGACTTTCAAGCCAAAGAGCGATAAAAAATGACTGCACCAGGGACAATAGCACGGTGCCGTAACGGGTGAACTGGTTGATCTTCCGGTAACCCGCCTGGCCTTCCTTGGATAATTTCTCCAGGGACGGGATCACGGCCGTCAACAGCTGCATGATGATCGAGCTGGAGATATACGGCATGACCCCCAGAGAAAAGATCGTCAATTTTCCCAACGCCCCGCCGGAGAACATGTTCATGATGGAGAACACGTTGCCGCCGCCGGTGGTGCTGTCCATGCGCGCAAAGAACTCATTGAGCGCCACCCCGTTGATGCCGGGGGTCGGGATATAACAACCCAGGCGATAGACCGCCAGGATCCCCAGGGTAAAAAGGATCTTGTTGCGCAATTCCTCGATCTTAAAACAATTCGTCAACCCCTGGAGGAATTGGGCTATCATCGATAAGTTATTTCACGGCCTGCCGGGTCAAAACTTCCGCTTTCCCGCCGGCCTTGGTGATCTTGTCCTGGGCGGTCTTGGAAAAACGATGCGCCTGCACGGTCAATTTTTTAGTGATCACACCATCGCTTAAGATCTTCACGGGCCTGCGCAAGGTCTTGATCAAACGGGCGTCTTTGAGCGAATCAGGACCGACCACGGCGCCGTCATCAAAACGGTTCAGGGCCTCGACATCAACGATCTGGTATTCCGCCGGCCATTTGCTGTTAAACCCGACCTTGGGCAAACGGCGCAAAAGGCTCATCTGTCCGCCTTCATACCCGAGCAGGACCCCGCGGCCGGAGCGGGAATTCTGACCTGTCTGTCCGCGTCCGGAACGTTTGCCGTGCCCGGTCCCGCGGCCGCGGCCGACGATCTTCTTGCGCTTGCGGGAACCTGATGGAGACCTCAGCTGATGCGATTGCATATATGGATATCCTTACGGGCGATCAATGATCGCCCCTACTGATGTTCTCTGGGCCTTCAACCGCGACAACCCGTCGAACGTCGCTTTCACGACGTTGATGGGATTGTTGGAACGATGGCATTTGGTCAAAATATTGGAAATACCCGCGCCGTCGCAAACCGCGCGCACCGCGCCGGAAGCGATGACCCCGGTCCCTTCGGACGCTGGCTTCAAAAGGACCTTGGCAGAACCGCAGGAGCCCAGGATCTCATGGGTGATCGTCGTGCCGCGCCGCGCGATGACGATCATTTCTTTTTTAGCGGTGTTGAAGCCCTTCTTGATGGCAGCGGCCACTTCACCGGCCTTGCCTAAACCGTAACCGACCTTGCCTTTACCGTCGCCGACAACAACCAGCGCGGAGAACGAGAGACGCTTCCCGCCTTTATTGGTTTTGGTCACACGGTTAATGGACACCACTTTTTCAATAAGCCCGCTGTCGGACAAAGATCCTTGTTTTTTGGGTGGTCTGCGCTGTTCTCCCCGTCCACCGCGGCGATTTCTGCCGCCGCCTCCCTGCTGCCCCGGGGCAGCTGGAACAACGGCCGGCGTTTGGACGGCTGCTTCGGGTAAAACCACCGGCTGTTCCACGGCTTCGGCAGCGGCCTCTTCGTCTTTGTTCGGATCTTCCATGGTCATTAAAACTCCAGTCCGGCTTTACGCGCGGCTTCGGCGAACGCTTTGATCCGCCCGTGATATAAATAACCTCCGCGGTCAAAACACACTTGAGTGATCCCTTTCTTAACAGCCTCGGCCGCCAGGGTCTGGCCCAAAACAGCGGCGGCATTGATGTTACCGCCTGTCTTGATCTTGGCGCGCACGTCCTTGGCCAGCGTGCTTTTGCCCAAAATGATCCTGCCCGCGCTATCGTCGATGATCTGGGCCTGCAAATTGTTCAAACTGCGGTGAACGCACAAACGCGGCCGCTGGGGTGTTCCGGCTAGCCCCTTACGGATGCGCTGGTGGCGGGCTGATCTTTTATGTTCTTTGACGGATAACATATTTAACCTTGCTTAAGTACAGACGCAGCATTGCTGCGTCTCTACTTCGTCACTTGCTTACCCTGTTTGCGCCTGACAAATTCACCGACATAACGGATGCCTTTGCCCTTATACGGCTCCGGCGGCTTGAATTCGCGGATCTTGGCCGCGACCAGGCCCACGAGCGCCTTGTCCACGCCTTCAATGGCGATCTCCGTCGGTTTGGCAGAGGTGACCTTCACCTCTTTGGGAAATTCATATTCGATCGGATGGCTGAACCCTAAACTCATGACCAGTTTATTGCCCTGCACCGCGGCGCGAAAACCGACGCCCTGGATCTCCAACTGCTTGCGGTGGCCGTTGGTGACCCCCTCGCACATGTTGGCGATGATGCGCTTGGTCGTCCCGTGATTGGACCTGCTCTGTTCGGTATCATTGAGGCGATTGACGAACAGTTTGTCTTCCTTATGTTCCAACACGACGCCGGAAGGGATGTTCATGGACAATTTTCCCCTGGGCCCCTCAATATTGACCTTGGCCGCGTCGAAATCAACCTTGACGTTCTTGGGCAGGACAACGGGTGTTTTGGCGATGCGTGACATAACGGATTCCTTTATCTGTACAGACGCAGCAATGCTGCGTCTCTACCAAATATAACAAACCACTTCGCCGCCGATCTTCAGCTTCCTGGCTTCGCGGTCGGTGATGATCCCTTTGGACGTGGACAACACCGCCGTACCCAGGCCGCTGATGACGCGCGGGATGCGGCCATTGTCCGCGTACACGCGAAGCCCTGGACGGGAAACGCGTTTTAATCCTATGATGCCGGGCTTATTGTCCGCGTATTTCAAATATACTTTCAGGACCCCCTGCTTGTTGTCCTTCAAAAGGCGGTAATCCTCGATATAACCGTCGTTCTTGAAAATGCCCATCACCCGCTCCAGCAGTTTTGAAGCGCGAAACTCCACGGTTTGCTTGCGCGCCCCAAGGGCATTGCGGATGATCGTTAATGTATCGGCGATCGGATCGGAAACAGACATTACCAGCTCGCTTTCTTAACGCCCGGGATCTCGCCTTTCCAGGCCAATTCCCGAAAGCAAATACGGCAAGTGCCGAAACGGCGCAGAAACCCGCGCGAACGGCCGCACAATCCGCAGCGGTTATGCTGGCGGACGGGAAATTTCGGTTTCATTAATGATTTGTTGATCAATCCTTTTTTTGCCATAAATTCCCTTATGATCCCTGTTTTGTGAACGGCATGCCCAACAACTGTAACAATTCCAAATTTCTTTCCTGGTCCCCGCCTTTAATGACAAAGGTGATGTCCATTCCCTGAACGCGATGGTCACGCGCGCCGGCATCGATCTCCGGAAAGATCGACTGGTCGGTGATCCCCAGCGTGTAATTGCCGCCGCGGTCAAAGGCCTTGCGGGAAAAACCGTTAAAGTCACGGATACGGGGCAGGGACACATTGACCAGACGGTCCATAAATTCATACATGCGCCCACGGCGCAGCGTCACCTTACAGCCGACAGGCAGGTCCTCGCGCAATTTGAAGTTGGAAATGGCTTTCTTGGAACGGCGGACCGTCGGTTTCTGGCCGGTGATCGTCGCCAGATCAACAGCGGCGCGGTCCAATATCTTCACGTCGGCAATGGCCTCCCCGACACCCATGTTCACCACGATCTTTTCAATATGGGGAACGGCCATGGGATTCTTGATCCCGAACTTCTTTTGCATCACGGGGATGACTTCTTTACGGTATTTGTCCTGCAAACGCGGGATCATATCATTTCACCGGTTTTTCTGACCACGCGGATCTTGCCGCCGTCATTCAGGACCTTGGCGGAAAAACGCACGGGCTTATTGGTCTTTTTGTCCACCAGCATCAAATTCGCCATGGATACGGGCTTTTCCAGTTCGATGTAACCGCCCTGGGGATAGGTGTCGCTTTTGCGCACCGATTTTTTGACCACGTTGATATTCTCAATGACGGCCTTGCGTTCTTTCGGCAGGACAGACACGACCTTGCCGGTCTTGCCTTTGTCCTTGCCCACCATGACCATCACCTGATCGTCTTTTTTGATACGTAACATCAAACCACCTCTGGTGCTAAAGAAATGATCTTCATGTATTCCATATTGCGCAGTTCACGCGCCACGGGCCCGAAGACGCGGGTCCCTTTGGGGTTGCCGGCGTCGTCAATGATGACCACCGCGTTGGTATCAAAACGGACATGGGTGCCGTCGGGCCTGTGGATCATCTTTTTGGTGCGCACGACGATGCCCTTGGCCATGGTGCCTTTCTTGACCGCGGCATCCGGAGCGCTTTCCTTGATATTGACCCTGACGATATCGCCGACCTTGGCCCACATTTTCCCCTTGGCTTTAAGAACGCCGATCACAGAGGCCTTGCGGGCCCCGGTATTGTCGGCAACATCTAAAATGGTCTTGAGTTGGATCATGGCTTACGCCTTTTGCTCAGATGCTTCGCTGTGCTGAGATGCTTCGCTACGCTCAGCATCATCGGCCCTGATCTGCGTCGAAGGGCCGATGACTTCCTGGATGATCCAGCGCTTGTCCTTGGACAACGGCCGGGTTTCCATGATGCGCACCACATCCCCCACCTTGGTCGCGTTGGCTTCGTCATGCGCCTTATACTTCGCAAAACTGCGCACCGACTTTTCGTACTTGGCATGCTTGCTGACCCGCGACACCCGCACAACACGGGTCTTGTTCATCTTGTCGCTGACAACAACGGCCGTTAACAGGCGACGATGGTTATTTCTTTCCATTAGACTTTCTTTCGTTTAAGACCGTCAGGATACGGGCAATGTCTTTCTTGGCTTTCTTGAACAACGCCGGTTTCTCGACACGGCCCAGCTGACGCTGATTGTTGAGGCCGAACAGTTCCTTCTTGATCTGTTTTTCCTTGGCCGCCAGATCTTCAAGCGACAGGTCTTTCAACTCTTTGATCTTCATTCTAGTGCCCCTCACGCGTCACAAATTTCGTTCTCAGCGACAATTTAAAAGCGACCAGGCGCAGGACCTGTTTGGCGAAATCCGCGGGAACGCCGCCGAGTTCAAAAATGATCTTGCCCCGCCTGACCACCGCGACCCAATGATCCAGGTCCCCTTTGCCTTTGCCCATGCGGGTTTCCGCGGGTTTCTTGGTGATGGACTTGTGCGGGAACGCGCTGATCCACAATTTTCCGGTGCCGTGCAGTTTACGGGCCACGACAACGCGGGATGCCTCCAACTGGCGCGCCGGGAGAAACCCATTCTCCAGGGCCTTGAGGCCATATTCACCGAAATGCATCTGGCTTCCGGTCACGGCGATGCCGCGGGATTTTCCCTTTTGGCTCTTGCGGTACTTGACTCTTTTGGGCATTAACAACATAAAAAATTCCTTGTCCGGGCGATGACAAGCATCGCCCCTACGTTAAACGGCGGCCGGCGCTTCAGGCACAACCGGCACAATAGGAACAACAACCGGCGCTGCGGGCTGGACCGGGACCAGAGCCGCCTGGGCCTGCTCCTCGATCTCCTGATGGTCTTTGATCACGTCACCCTTATAGATCCAGACCTTCACGCCCAGCAAACCGTAGGTCGTCAACGCTTCCGCAAAACCGTAATCAATGTCCGCGCGCAGGGTCTGTAAAGGGACCTTGCCTTCATGATATTTTTCGGTGCGGGCCAGTTCCGCGCCGCCCAAACGTCCGGCGCAGCGGATCTTGATGCCTTTGGCACCGGCCGCGCGGGCCTGTTCAATGGCGCGCTTCATGGCACGGCGGAACGCCACGCGTTTCTCCAGCTGGAAGGCCACGCTCTGGGCCACCAACTGGGCGTCCACGGACGGGTTTTTGATCTCCTGAATATCGATCGCGATCTCGCGGCTGGTGATCTTGCCCAGATCAGCGCGCAGACGGTCGATGTCAGCGCCCCTCCGGCCGATGATGACACCCGGACGGGCGGAATGGATACGGACCTTGACCTGTTCGGCCAAACGCTCGATCACGACCATGGATACCGCGGCCTGCTTGAATTTTTCATTGATATACTCGCGGATCTTGAAATCTTCCCGGATATTCTTGGAGAAATCCCTGCGTTCAGCGAACCACAGGCTGCGCCAGTTCTTGGTGAACCCGAGCCTCAATGCTAATGGATGAACTTTTTGTCCCACGGTGATCTCTCCTAAAAAATGCCTATTTTGTTTTAAGGTCCAGCTCGATCGTCAAATGCGTGGTGCGGCGCAGGATCGGGGCGGCGCGGCCGAAAGACGCGGCACGGAAACGCTTCCAGGCGCCGCCGTGATTGGCCGTGATCCTCGAAACATACAGCTGTTCCTCAGCCAAACCTTTTTGTTTGGCATTGCTCACCGCGGAATCCAACACCTTTTTCACGAAAGAAGTGCCGCCCTTGTTGATCTGGGCCAAAAGGGCAAGGCTCGTTGGAATATCTTTGCCGCGGATGGCATCAATGACCTGACGGACCTTCATGGACGAAATTCTCAAAAATTTTGCATGCGCTGTGGCTATCATTTTGTCCCTACTTCTTCTGCATCGCCTTCTTGGCCTTGACCCCGCCATGGGCCCTGAACGTGCGGGTCGGCACGAACTCGCCGAGTTTCAAACCCACCATGTTCTCGGTGATGAACACCGGCACATGCTTGCGGCCGTCGTGCACCGCGAACGTGTACCCGACGAAATTCGGGATGATGGTGGAACGGCGCGACCAGGTCTTGATCGGCTGGCGCTGGCCGCTCTGGATGACTTTGTCAAAACGGCGCATCAAAGATGCTTCGACATACGCGCCTTTTTTAATGGAACGTGACATTTATCTTACCCCTTTTGCCCTTCTCCTGACGATGAACGGGTCGGAATATTTACGACGCTTGCGCGTCCTGAAGCCCTTGGTCGGTTTGCCCCACGGGGTGACCGGATGCGGGTTACCTTGCGGCGCCTTGCCTTCACCGCCGCCGTGCGGGTGGTCCACAGGGTTCATGACAACGCCGCGCGACTGCGGACGGCGGCCCAGCCAGCGGCTGCGGCCGGCCTTGCCGATGGAGATCGACCCGTTTTCCACGTTGCTCAACTGTCCGATGGTGGCACGGCAGTCCACGGACACCTTGCGCACTTCGCTGGACGGCAAACGCACATGGGCCATGGCCCCTTCGCGCGCGATCAATTGGGCGCAGGCGCCGGCGGAACGGACCATTTGGCCGCCCTTGCCCGGCTTTATTTCGATATTGTGCACGCCTGTTCCCAGGGGGACCTTCCTTAACGGCATGCAATTGCCGGCCTTCATTTCCACGTCGGCATCGTTGGTGCTGACAACCGTCTCTCCCGCTTTCAGATCGAGCGGAGCTAAAATATAGGCCTTGACCTTGTCGCTCTTGTACTGGATCAGGGCGATGCGCACGGTGCGGTTAGGGTCGTATTCAATGGCCAAGACCTCAGCCGGGTCGTCAATGCGATCGCGCTTGAAATCAATGATGCGGTACATGCGCTTGTGGCCGGCCCCGCGATGGCGCGAGGTGATACGGCCATAGGAGTTGCGGCCGCCGGTTTTCTTCAAAGGCAGCAACAGGGACTTTTCCGGCTTGGCCCTAGTGATCTCGGCAAAATCGTTGATGAGCGCGTGGCGCACGCCGTTCGTTGTCGGTTTAAATCTCTTGAGTCCCATTTACACAGCCTCGATCTTCTGTCCCTCTTTCAGGGACACAACCGCTTTTTTCCAACCCGTGGTATAACCGCTCCTGGAACGCACGCGCTTGAGTTTGCCGGACACGCGGGCGGTATTGACGGATCCGACCTTGACCTTATAAATTTCCTCAACCGCGCGTTTGACGTCGATCTTGGTCGCCTCGGGAGTCACGCGGAAACAATACTTGCCCTGGCTTTCCAGGGACGTTCCTTTTTCCGTGCGCACGAGCGCTTTTAAAATATCGTAAGCGGTGATCATTGGATCCTCTTGAGCAGCGTTTGCATCGCCGTTTTGGTGACCAGCAGCATTTTATTATTCATGATGTCCAGCGCATTGACATCGCTGGCGCGCGACAAGGTCACGCGGGCGAGGTTACGGCCGGCCAACAATGTCTTGGCATCGACCCCGTCCATGACGACCAGAACGCGGCCCTGGGCCTTGACGTCCGCGAGGATCTTGGAAAAATCCCTGGTCTTTCCTGAAGGAACGGACACCTCATCCACGCAAACCAGATCATTGCTTAAAAATTTGGCATTCAAGGATTCACGCAAAGCCGCGATCCGCACTTTGCGGGGAACATCAAAAGAAAAATCGCGTGGTTTCGGCCCAAACGCAATACCACCCTTTTTCCACAACGGCGAACGGCTGGAACCCGCGCGCGCGCGGCCTGTGCCTTTCTGGGCCCAGGGTTTTTTGCCGCCGCCGGAAACTTCACCCCGGTCCTTGGTGGAAACATTGCCCTGGCGCTGATTGGCGCGGTACATGACCACGGCCTGGTGAATGACGGCGTCATGGACATGGACGCCGAACTGCTCTTCGGGCAATTTGACGCTGGCGCTTTTTTTCCCTTCGCTGTTAACAACGGCTAATTCCGGCATATCATCCTTACTTCTTCGTGGTTTTGGCGACAGAGGCCTTGCTCTGCTTCATCGGGTTACGCTTGACGGCAACGGTCTCCTGTTTCTCTTCAAGCGAGCGAAAAACCTTCTTCTTGGACCTATTGATCAAAATAATGGCGTTGGTGTGGCCCGGGACAGCGCCCTTGACCAGGATCAAATTATTACCGGCATCCACCTTCATGACGCGCAAGCTCTGCACGGTCACGGTGTCCGCGCCCATGTGGCCGGGCATATGCGTGCCTTTATAGACGCGCGAGGGGTCGGAACTCGCACCGATGGAACCAACACGGCGGTGATGCATGGAGCCGTGCGCGGCCGGACCGCCACTCCAGTTCCAGCGCACCATGCCGCCCTGGAAACCTTTGCCGATGGACGTGCCGGTGACGTCCACGAAATCCCCGGCCTTGAAAAGGTCGGCCTTCAATTCCTGGCCGACTTTGTAATCTTTGTTGTCGGAGGAAAAAAATTCATTGATATGCTTCAAAGGCGCGACGCCGATCTTCTTAAAAAAACCGCTTTCGGGTTTTTTCAAACGGGTCTCTTTGACAGGAGCATAGCCCAAAATCACTTTTCCGCCGGAGGCGGATCCGCCTTTGGCGGACACGGGCTTTTCCCTCAACCCCAAAATGGTGCAGGGACCGGCTTCGACCACGGTGACGGGAACAATGTTGCCCTCATTGTCGAAGATCTGGGTCATGCCCACTTTTTTGCCCATTAAACCGCGGATCATTGCTTGATCTCCACGTCGACACCGGCCGGCAAATTCAACTTGCGCAGGGCCTCGACGGTCTTGGATGTCGGGTCCACAAGGTCGATCAATCTTTTATGCGTCGCCAGTTGGAACTGTTCACGGCTTTTCTTGTCGATGACCGGTGAACGCAGCACGGTATACAGCTCCTTCTTCGTCGGCAAAGGCACGGGCCCCAAAACCTGGGCACCGGTGCGGATGGCCGTGTCCACAATTTCCTGCGTGGACTGGTCGATCAGCCGATGGTCGAACGCTTTTAATTTGATACGGATCTTCTGCATGAATTCCTTATTTGATCACTTCTGAAATAACACCTGCACCGACGGTGTGGCCGCCTTCACGGATGGCGAAGCGCAATTCCTTCTCCATGGCCACCGGTGTGATCAATTCAACGATCAACTGGACGTTATCGCCGGGCATGCACATCTCAACGCCCGCGGGCAATTCCGCCGTACCGGTCACGTCCGTGGTCCGGAAATAGAACTGCGGACGATACCCCTTGAAGAACGGCGTATGACGGCCGCCTTCTTCCTTGGTCAGGATATACACCGAGGCCTTGAACTTGGTGTGCGGGGTGATGGAGCCCTTGGCCGCCAAAACCATGCCGCGTTCAATGTCTTCCTTGTTAACACCGCGCAGCAGCAGACCGACATTGTCGCCGGCCTGGCCGTCTTCCAATTCCTTGCGGAACATCTCCACACCGGTCACGACGACGCTCGTGATGGCGGGGCGCAAACCGATCAGCTGGACTTCGTCGTTGACCTTGACGCGTCCGCGCTCGATACGGCCGGTGGCCACGGTGCCGCGGCCGGAGATCGAGAACACGTCCTCGACCGCCATGATGAACGGTTTGTCCAATTCACGCACAGGGGCCTGGATGTATTCGTCGACGGCTTTCATCAGATCGAGGATCGGCTTGGCTTTGCCTTCGAAATCCTTCGGATTATTCAGGGCATCCAAAGCGGAACCGCGGATGATCGGGGTCTTGTCCCCGTCGAATTTGTATTTGGTCAAAAGATCGCGGACTTCAAGTTCAACGAGGTCCAATAATTCCTTGTCGGCGACCTGATCGCATTTGTTCATGAACACGACGATGCGCGGAACGTTGACCTGGCGGGCCAAAAGGATGTGCTCGCGGGTCTGCGGCATCGGGCCGTCCGTGGCGGAAACGACCAGAATGGCCCCGTCCATCTGCGCGGCGCCGGTGATCATGTTCTTGATGTAGTCGGCGTGTCCCGGGCAGTCGATGTGGGCATAATGGCGGATCTCGGTCTCATACTCAAGATGCGAGATATTGATGGTGACACCGCGCTCTTTTTCTTCCGGAGCGTTGTCGATGGTGTCATACGCGCGCGCCTGGGCCAGACCTTTATTGCTTAAAACAGTGGTGATGGCCGCGGACAGCGTCGTCTTGCCATGGTCGACGTGGCCGATCGTCCCGATGTTCAAGTGCGGTTTATTACGGTTAAATTTTTCTTTTGCCATTGTCGGATCCTCCGTTTATTTTTTTACGATACCTTTGCGACAAATTCCTGGCGCGCGCCGATGATCTTCTCGGAGATCGATCTGGGCACCTGCGCGTAATAGGACGGCTCCATCGAGAACGACGCCCGGCCCTGCGTCAAAGAACGCATGTCATTGGCATAACCGAACATTTCCGCCAGAGGAACGTCGGCGCGCGCGGTCTTCAATTTGCCGCGGTTGCCCTGCTCGGTGATCTTGGCCCGGCGCGTGTTCAGATCGCCTGTAATTTTACCTATATGCTCTTCGGGGACCACGATCTCAAGGGCCATGATCGGTTCCTGGAACACGGAACCGGCCCTGCGCAAGGCCTCTTTGATGGCCTGCTTGCCCGCGATCTGGAACGACATTTCATCAGAATCCACATCGTGATATTTACCGTCCACCAGGGTGACCGTGATGTCCGTGACCGGATAACCGGCCAGGACGCCGTTCTGCGCGCCCATCTCAATGCCTTCCTTCGCGGGTTTGATGAATTCGCGCGGGATGGCCCCACCCTTGATCTTATCGATGAACACAACGCCTTTGCCGATGTTCTCTCCTTCGGAGGGCTCAACGTCGATCACGACATAGCCGTATTTACCGCGGCCGCCCGTTTGCGAAATGTATTGGCCGGCGACTCCGGTGACCTTCTTGGTGATGGCTTCTTTATAAGCAACTTCCGGACGCCCGACGTTGGCCTCCAGGTTATTTTCGCGCTTCATGCGGTCCACAATGATCTCCAGATGCAGTTCCCCCATGCCGGAAATGATGGTCTGGGACGTTTCATGGTCAAATTTGACGCGCAGCGACGGGTCTTCATCCAGGAACTTGCGCAGGACCATGCCCATCTTGTCCTGGTCCGCCTTGGTCTTGGGCTCAATGGCCAGGGACACCACGGCTTCCGGGGGCTTCAGGCCTTCCAGGACGGCCGGTTTGTCCTCGGCGCAAAGCGTATCGCCGGACTTGCTTTCTTTTAAGCCCACAAAAGCCACGATCTCCCCGGCACAGGCGGAAGAAACGATCTCCTGCTTGTTGGAATGCATGACAACGATCTTGGAAATTTTTTCTCTTTTGCCGTTGGAAGAGTTCAAATACAATTGACCGGGAAGGAATTTTCCGGCATAAATGCGGGTGAAAAAGATCTTACCCACATACGGATCGGACGCGATCTTAAAAACCAGGGCCAACGGAGATTCATTTTCATCAGCTTTACGCTGAATGATCTCTTGGGCGTCATCGGGGTTATGTGCTTTCATGGGGGGAATATCTAAAGGAGAGGGAAGGAAATCAATGACGGCATCCAACAACAATTGTACGCCTCTGTTGCGAAGGGCCGTACCGGTCAATACCGGAATGAACTTGCTGGCAATGACGGCGCGGCGAATGGCGCTCATGAGCTGTTCTTTGCTGATGTCTTTGCCATGCAGGTACAGGTCCGCCATCTCATCGTCCACTTCCGCCAGGCATTCGACCAGTTCATGGCGGTATTTAGCCGTCTTTTCTTTGAACTCTTCGGGCAAAGGCAGGCGGTCAAATTCCATGCCGTCTTTATCTTTGTATTGGATATACTGGGCGTTAACGACATCGATCAGGCCTTTGAAGGCATCCTCTGCCCCGTCGTTATAGACAATGGCTGAGGCATTGGAACCGAAACGCTCGCGCATTTCGCCGACCACACGGTCGAAATCCGCGCCCATGCGGTCGATCTTGTTGATGAAGGCGATCCGGGGGACGTGATACTTGTCCGCCTGGCGATAAACGGTCTCGGTTTGCGGCTGCACGCCCGAACAGGCGCACAGGACAATGACCGCGCCGTCCAAAACTTTTAAGGACCGCTCGACCTCGATGGTGAAATCCACGTGGCCCGGGGTGTCGATGATGTTGATGCGGTGGTCCTTCCAGAAACAGGTGGTCGCCGCGGACGTGATGGTGATGCCGCGCTCCTGCTCCTGGGGCATCCAGTCCATCGTGGTATTGCCATCGTCGATATTGCCCATCCGGTGGATGGTCCCCGTGTAATACAGGATGCGCTCGGTCGTCGTGGTCTTCCCCGCGTCGATGTGGGCGATGATCCCGATATTACGGAACTTATCTAAAGGTGTTGTATTGGCTGCCATATTTTTATCCTGAATTATGGGGACACAAAACTTAATTCGAAACTAAAGTACACTAAGAATTAAGTATTGTGTCCCTATAATTCCTACCATCTTAAATGACTAAATGCCCTGTTGGCCTCAGCCATCTTATGCGTTTCATCACGTTTCTTGATCGCGGACCCTTCGCCTTTGTAAGCGGCCACCAATTCATCGGCCAGCTTCACCTGCATCGGCTTGCCCTTCTTGTTGCGGGCGTAATCACGGATCCAGCGCATGGCCAACGATGTGCCGCGCGCGGGAACGACGTCGGTCGGGACCTGATACGTGGCGCCGCCCACCCGGCGGGACTTGACCTCCAGGCGCGGACGGACATTGTCGATCGCCTTGGTCAGGGCCTTGGCCTGGCTCTCGTCGCCGGTCTTTTGCTGGAGAATGTCCAGCGCTTCATACACAATGCGTTCGGCAATGGTCTTCTTGCCCTCGACCATGATCATGGCCACAAAACGGCTGACCAGTTCGCTGTTGAACTTGGGATCCGGTGATATTTTTCTTTTTTCTACGCGGCGTCTTCTCATTTTCCCCTCTTGGCACCGTATTTGGAACGTGATTTCTTGCGGTTGGCCACGCCCGAGGTGTCCAGCGTGCCGCGGATGATGTGATAACGCACGCCGGGAAGGTCCTTGACGCGCCCGCCCCTGACCAGCACGATCGAGTGTTCCTGCAAATTATGCCCTTCCCCCGGGATGTACGAGGTGACCTCGATCTTATTGGAAAGCCGCACGCGCGAAATTTTACGCAGCGCCGAGTTCGGCTTTTTGGGCGTCATGGTCTTGACCTGCAGGCAAACGCCGCGCCGCTGGGGGCAACTGGTCAAAGCCGGCGACTTACTGCGTCTGGCTTTGTGTTTCCGGCGATGTCTGATCAGCTGTGATATTGTCGGCATATTTTACCATTTCCACCTTTTGATACTCCTTCATCCCCGTCCCTGCGGGGATAAGGTGACCCACTATAACGTTTTCTTTAAGTCCAAGTAAAAGGTCAACTTTACCAGAAGCGGCTGCCTCTGTCAAGACCCTTGTCGTTTCCTGGAAGCTCGCCGCGGAAATAAAACTTTCCGTCGTCAAAGAGACCTTGGTGATCCCCAGCAGCAGCGGGGTCGCCTGGGCCGGTTTGCCCTTTTTCTTGAGCACGGCCTCATTGGCTTTCTTGAAGACCACGCGGTCCACCTGGTCGCCGACCAAAAAGTCGTTGGACCCTGAATCGTCGATGCGCACTTTCTTGAGCATCATCGAGATGATGATCTCGATGTGCTTGTCGTTGATGCGAACACCCTGCAGCCGATAGACCTCCTGAACCTCGTTGAGGAGATATTCCTGCAAGGCCTTGTCCCCGCAAACGCGCAAAATGTCCTGCGGGACGACCGGCCCGTCGGTCAACTGCTGGCCGGCGTACACGGTGTCGCCCTTGTACACGTTGGGATGTTTGCCGTGCGGGATGGTGTATTCCTTGACCATGCCGGTCGAGGAACGCACGACGATCATCCGCAGGCCCTTCTTGTCCGCGCCGAACTCGACGGTCCCGTCGATCTCGGAAATGACCGCCGGGTCTTTCGGACGGCGGGCCTCAAAAAGTTCCGCGACGCGCGGCAAACCGCCGGTGATGTCACGGGTCTTGCTGGCCCCGCGCGGGATCTTGGCGATCAATTCGCCGGCGCCGACCACGTTCTTGTCGCTGACGAGGATGTGCGCCCCCACGGGGATGGAATAGATCCCGACGATCTCTTTCTTGTCGTCGGTGATGATGATCTGCGGATGAAATTCCTGTTTGTGTTCCACAACCACGCGTTCGACGATGCCCGTCACGGGGTTCTCCTCGCGGCGGAACGTGACGTTCTCGGTCAGGTCCTCAAAGGAGACGCTGCCTTTGGCCTCCGTGATGATCGGGATGGTGTACGGGTCCCAGCTCGCCACGATGGCGCCTTTGCTGATGGATTTTCCGTCGGCAAAACTCAAAGCCGTGCCCTGCGGAAGGATGTGGCGCTCGTATTCGCGGCCGTATTCGTTGTTGATGCTCACGGCCCCGTTGCGGTTGAGGACGATAAATTCCTTGCCGCGCTGGACGGCGCGCAATTGGTGGTATTTGACGGTACCGTCCTGTTTGACCTTGATGAAGGACTGCTCGATGGTCCTGGAGGCCGTGCCGCCGATGTGGAAGGTCCGCATGGTCAGCTGGGTGCCCGGCTCGCCGATGCTCTGGGCGGCGATGGTCCCCACCGCTTCCCCGATCTCCACGACACGATGCGTGGCGAGGTTGCGGCCGTAGCATTTGATGCAGACACCCTGCTCGGTTTCGCAGGTCAGGACCGAACGGATGCGCACTTTCTCAATGCCCAACTGCTCGATGAAATCGGCCTTCTCTTCCGTGATGATCTCGCCGGAGCCCACGACCTGCTGGTCGGTGACGATATCGACGATATTGTCAAGGGCAACACGGCCCACAATGCGTTCTTTGAGCGAAACGACCAATTCGTCGCCCTCGGTGATGGCCGCGACCGTGATGCCGTTGACCGTGCCGCAATCGGGCTCGTTGATGACCATTTCCTGGGCCACGTCCACCAGACGGCGGGTCAGATAACCGGCGTCGGCGGTCTTCAGGGCGGTATCCGCCAGACCTTTACGGGCGCCGTGCGTGGAAATGAAATACTCCAGAACGGTCAGGCCTTCGCGGAAACTGGCCGTGATCGGGTTCTCAATGATCTCGCCCGACGGTTTGGCCATCAGGCCGCGCATGCCGGAAAGTTGGCGGATCTGCAATTTGGAACCGCGCGCCCCGGAATCGGCCATGATGTAAACGGGATTGAACTGATCCATTTTCTTGAAGACCAGGTCGGAAATGGTTTCGGTCGTGTGGGTCCACACGTCGATGACCTTGTTGTAGCGTTCACGGTCCGTGATAATGCCTTTGCGGTACTGGTCGTCCACCTTGGCCACTTCCTGCTTGGCCGCGGCGATGACCTTAGGCTTGTCTTCCGGGATGGTCAGGTCGGACATGGCAATGGAAATGCCGGCTTCGGTGGCCCGGATGAATCCCAACTGCTTGACGTCGTCCAGAAGCTGGACCGTGCGGTGCTGGCCGAAACGTTTGTAGCAATCGGCGATGACCGCGCCGATGCGTTTTTTATCCAGGAGTTCGTTGACGAACCCGTAATCCGCGGGCAGGGTCTCGTTGAAAAATACGCGACCGACGGTGGTTTCGATGATCTTTGTGGCCGAAGGAGCGGTCTCCTGCTCTTTTTTCTTCTTGTCCTTCATTTCAGGATGGATGACCATGGACGGTTTTCCCTGACCCCAGACCGAAGTGCCCAAACGCAGTTTGATGCGGGCATGCAAGTCCACATACCCGTCGAAATAAGCGACCGTGACCTCCTCGCAGGTGCCGAACAGATGGCCTTCGCCGCGGGCCGAAGGACGTTCCTTGGTCAGGTAATACAGTCCCAGGACGATGTCCTGTGTCGGAGAAACGACCGGGCGCCCGTCCGCCGGTGAAAAGAGATTGTTGACGGACAATAATTGCACGCGGCATTCGATCTGCGCTTCGAGCGACAGGGGCACGTGCACGGCCATCTGGTCACCGTCAAAGTCCGCGTTGAACGCCGTGCAGACCAGCGGATGCAGTTTGATGGCCTTGCCTTCGATGAGGATCGGCTGGAACGCCTGGATGGACAAACGGTGCAGCGTGGGCGCGCGGTTGAGCATGACCGGATGGTCCTGGATGACCTCGTCGAGAATGTCCCAGACCTCGATCTTGGCGCGCTCGACCATGCGCTTGGCGCCCTTGATGGTGTGGACAAAGCCCTTCTCACGCAATTTACGGATGATGAACGGTTCAAAAAGTTCCAGCGCCATTTTTTTGGGCAGACCGCACTGGTGCAATTTCAGGTCCGGACCGACGACGATGACCGAACGTCCGGAATAATCCACGCGCTTGCCCAAAAGGTTCATGCGGAAACGCCCCTGCTTGCCTTTGAGCATGTCGGACAGGGACTTCAAGGGGCGGTTGCCGGAGCCCAGCACCGGACGGCCATGACGGCCATTGTCCAAAAGGGCGTCCACCGCTTCCTGCAGCATGCGCTTTTCATTGCGCACGATGATCTCGGGAGCGTTCAGGTCGATCAGTTTCTTCAAGCGGTTGTTACGGTTGATGACCCGGCGGTAAAGATCGTTGAGATCGGAGGTGGCGAAACGGCCGCCTTCCAGGGGGACCAGCGGACGCAGGTCCGGCGGAATGACCGGCAGGACGTGCAGGACCATCCATTCGGCGCTGTTGCCCGAGGCCCTGAAATCTTCGACGATCTTTAAGGTCTTGGCGATCTTCTTGAAATTGGTGCCGTTGGGGTTGGCGTCGGCCAGATCCTTGCGCAATTTCTTGCACAGGACGGCGAGGTCCAATTCCCTGAGAAGCTCACGGATGGCATCCGCGCCGATCCTGGCTTTGAAAGCGCCGCCGTGTTTGACCAGGGCGTCCTGGTATTCGTCCTCGGACAAAAACTGCTTTTTCTTCAAAGGGGTCGTGCCCGGGTCAATGACCACATATTCTTCGTAATAGATCAATTTTTCCAGGTCGCGCAGACCCACCTGCAGGAGCGCTGCCAGACGGGACGGGACCGCTTTATAAAACCAGATATGCGTCACCGGACAGGCCAGTTCAATGTGGCCCATGCGCTCGCGGCGCACCGACGAACGCGTGACCAGGACCCCGCAGCGGTCGCAGGTGATGTTCTTGAACTTGATGCCCTTGTATTTTCCGCAGTTGCATTCCCAGTCGCGGATGGGGCCGAAGATCTTCTCGCAGAAGAGCCCGTCCTTCTCCGGTTTCAGGGTGCGGTAATTGAGGGTCTCGGCTTTTTTCACCGCGCCTTTGGACCAGGACATGATGATGTCCGGCGAAGCGATCCTGATGGTGATCCGGTCCTGTTTGGTGATATCGATCTTGTCTCTCATATCGTGGCTTCTTCCTTTGATTGATCTTTGGATTCAGCTTTTGGTTCATCTTTGGATTCGGCTTTTTCCATGCGGATGTCCAGACAAAGTCCCTGCAGCTCTTTGACCAGAACGTTGAACGATTCCGGCGTGCCCGGAGGCAGGGCCTGTTCCCCCTTGACGATGGCCTCGTAGATCCGGCTGCGGCCGACAACGTCGTCGGATTTGACAGTGAGCATTTCCTGCAGGGTGTACGCGGCCCCATAGGCCTCCAGGGCCCAAACTTCCATTTCCCCGAAACGCTGGCCGCCGAAATGCGCCTTGCCGCCCAACGGCTGCTGGGTGACGAGGGAATACGGCCCGATGGAACGGGCGTGGATCTTCTCGTCCACCAGATGATTGAGCTTGAGGATGTAAATGTAACCAACAGTCACCTTTTGACTGAACGGCACGCCTGTATGCCCGTCACAGACGACGGATTTGCCGTCCTCGGGCAAACCGGCCTGTTTCAAAAGCGAACGGATCTCCTGTTCGGTGGCGCCGTTAAAGACGGGTGTCTCGGCGTGGAAACCCAGCGCCTGCACGGCCCATCCCAAATGCGTTTCCAGCAATTGTCCCACGTTCATACGCGAAGGCACGCCCAGCGGGTTTAAAACCACGTCCACCGAACGGCCGTCGGCCATGAAAGGCATGTCCTCTTCCGGCAGGATGCGCGACACGATCCCCTTGTTCCCGTGACGGCCGGCCATCTTGTCGCCGACGGACAATTTGCGCTTGGTGGCCACATAGACGACGACACGCTTGAGGACGCCCGCGGGCAGTTCATCGCCCCGGCGGATGCGGTCCAGTTCGCGTTCCTCTTCTTCCATCAGTTCCGCGATCTTGTCCATGTAAAAACCCATGACCTCGCGGGCTTCGGAGTCCTCATCAATATCGTCGATGGTGAGTTTCGCCACGCGCCTTTTGTCAATGCCCAGCATCTTGCTCAATTTCGCGTCCTTTTCCTGCTGGATAAAATCGATCTCCTGCCTGTAATACTCCTTGATCTTATTGACCGCCTCGGCTTCCTTGGCCTTGTCCTGCTTGGATTTGCGGCCGCGCTCGTTGCGCTGGAAGGACTCAACGTTGACAATGACCCCTTCGATCCCGGGCGAGAGGGTCAAAGAGGTGTCGCGCACGTCCGCCGCCTTTTCCCCGAAAATGGCGCGCAGCAGCCGTTCCTCGGGAGACAGCTCCTTCTCGCTTTTGGGGGTCACCTTGCCGACGAGAATATCACCGGCCTTGACCTCCGCCCCGACGCGTATGATGCCGTCCTCGGTCAGGTCCTTGAGGGCCTCGTCGCCGACGTTGGGGATATCGCGGGTGATCTCTTCATTGCCCAAACGGGTCTCGCGGCATTCGCACTCAAAACGCTCGACGTGAATGGACGTGAACACATCCTCGCGCACAATGCGTTCATTGATCAGAATGGCGTCCTCAAAATTGTATCCGCGCCAGGGCATGAACGCGACCAGCACGTTGCGGCCCAGGGCCAGACGGCCGTTCTGGGTACCGATGCCGTCGGCGATGGTCTGCCCGGCTTCGACTTTTTCGCCGGGTTTGACCAGCGGACGCTGGTGCACGCAGGTATTGGCGTTGGAACGCTGAAAATTCTTCAAAGGATAAACGGTCTTGCCGACGACGATCTCGCGGCCGTCCACCTTGGTGACGGTGCCGGCCTCCTGGGCGATCACAAGGACCCCGGAGTCGCGGGCCACTTTCTCTTCCATACCGGTACCGACGAAAGGTACTTCCGGGATCATCAAAGGCACGCTCTGGCGCTGCATGTTGGAGCCCATGAGCGCGCGGTTGGCGTCGTCGTGTTCCAAAAACGGGATCAGCGCCGCGGCCACGGAAACCAGCTGTTTCGGAGAAACGTCCATGTATTCGACTTTATCCGGTTTCACATGCGGAAAATCTCCTTTGTAACGGCAGGACACCAGATGCTCCGTGAAACGCCCGTCCTTGTCAATGGCGCTATTGGCCTGGGCGATGTATTTGTTCTGGTCCACGTCGGCGGTCAGATACTCGATCTTCCGGCCGACCTTGCCGTCCGCGACCTTGCGGTACGGGGTCTCGATGAAACCCAGTTCATTGACGCGGGCACAGGTGGTCAAAGACGCGATCAAACCGATGTTCGGACCTTCGGGCGTCTCAATGGGGCACACGCGGCCGTAATGGGTCGGATGCACGTCGCGCACTTCAAAACCGGCGCGTTCGCGCGAAAGACCGCCGGGACCAAGCGCGGACATCCGGCGCTTGTGGGTCATTTCAGAAAGCGGGTTGACCTGGTCCATGAACTGCGACAACTGGCTGCGGGCAAAGAAATCCTGGATCTGGTTGGAGAAGAGGCGCGAATTGATCAAATGATGCACGGTCAGGTTCTCAAAAGAGCTCATGACGACCAGGCGTTCCTTGATGGAACGCTCCAGGCGCGCCAAACCGATGCGCACCTGATTCTGGATGAGTTCACCGACGGACTTGATGCGGCGGTTGCCCAAATGGTCGATGTCGTCGGTCTCGCCGGTCCCTTCGCGCAGGCCGATCAGATACTTGATCGCCGCGACCACGGTCTCAATGTCCAGCACGCGGTTGTCCATCGCGACACTGGTGCCGAGTTTGCGGTTGATGATGTGGCGGCCGACCTTGCTCAAGTCATAACGCTTGGGGTCAAAAAATAAACGGAAGAACAGCGTCTCGGCCACTTCCACGGTGGCGGGCTCTGTCGGGCGCATTTTGCGGTAAAAATCCAGCAGCGCTTCTTCCTTGGTATTCGTGTGGTCTTTCTCAAGGGTGTTCTTGAGCTTGTCGAGATGCGCCCCGAACATTTTTTTCATGTCTTCGAGGTTGGAGAGGCCCATGATGCGCAGGATCTGGGACGCCGGAAAATTGCGGCGGCGGTCCACGTAGGCGATGAGGACATCATTGAGGTCATATTTGATCTCGAACCATGCCCCGCGCGAAGGGATGACGCGGCCGTAATAAATGCTTTTACCCGTCGGATGCGTTTCTTCTTCAAAAGAAACGCCCGGCGGACGCTGGATCTGGGAAACGACGACGCGTTCGTCGCCATTGATGATGAAGGTCCCGGTATCGGTCATGAGCGGGAAATCGCCGAAATACACTTCCTGCTCTTTGATGTCCACGGGGGTGATAAGACGAAGCTTGACCTTCAGGGGGGCGGCATAGGTCATCCCGCGGCGCTGGCACTCGTGGCGGGAATATTTTTCCTTGCCGATGACGTATCCGATATATTCAAGGCGGATCTGGGCGTCGTAACTTTCCAGGGGGAAGACTTCACGGAAAACTTCCTCCAATCCCTGGTCTTTGCGTTTGTCCGTCGCAATGCCCCTTTGCAGAAATTCTTCGTAAGA
This sequence comes from Candidatus Omnitrophota bacterium, assembly GCA_030650275.1. Taxonomy (NCBI): domain Bacteria; kingdom Pseudomonadati; phylum Candidatus Omnitrophota; species Candidatus Omnitrophota bacterium. Next base: position 51,209 of record JAUSEK010000004.1, read on the forward strand.
AAGGGTCTGTATGTCTAAGAGCTTGGGTAATTCGAAATTATCCTGGAACTTGCTGAAATTCCTGATCTTGAGTTTTCCCATAGTTCCCTTTTTTTAATGGGGACAGCGCCCTATTGATCACGAGTAGGGCGCTGTCCCCTAAAAATAACAATACAGAGAGAATTACTTCAATTCCACTTTGGCGCCGGCAGCTTCAAGTTTCTTCTTGAGTTCTTCAGCTTCGGCTTTGGGAACAGCTTCCTTAACGGTCTTCGGAGCGGCTTCGACAAGGTCCTTGGCTTCCTTGAGCCCCAGGTTCGTCATCGAACGGACTTCCTTGATGACGTTGATCTTGTTGGCACCGGCATCCTTGAGGACGACGTCGAACGAGGTCTTTTCCTCGGCAGGAGCGGCTCCGCCCACGGGCGCGGCGGCGGGCGCCATCATGGGCGCGGCGGCCTGGATACCGAATTTGTCTTCCATGGCCTTGACCAGATCGGCCAATTCCAGGACGGTGAGGCCTTCAATCGTTTTGAGGACCCCGTCTAATTTAGGAGAGATCTCCTTAACGGCGGTTTCAGACATTTTAACTACCTCCCTTTTTTTCGCTTAACTGTTTTAATAGGAAACAAAGGTCGCGTGTCTTGGCGTTCAAAGCGCCCATGAAACGGGTCAACGGCGCCTGCATGGTCCCCAACACCTGTGCTAAAAGAACATTTCTGGGGGGCAAAGCGGACAAGGTCTTGATCGTGTCCGGATCAAGCATCTTGCCGTCGAGAAGCATCCCTTTGAGGACGAACCCTTCGCAATCCTTGGCGAACTTGACGAGAATCTTGGAAATTTCAGAGGCGTCGGAGTTGCTTAAGACAAGGGCCATCTGGCCTTGCAGGCAGTCGGCCAACGGCTGATACCTGGCTTCTTTAAAGGCGATGTCCGCCACCGATGTTTTGGCGACCAGGACATCGGCCTTCTTGCGCTTGAGGTCCTTGCGCAAGGAGTCCATCTTCGCGCAAGAGATGCCGTGGAAGCTCACCACGAACGTGCTGCTGTTTTTGGCAACGCCGTCCTTGACGGAAACGGCGATCTTTTGACGGTATAATTCTCCGACTCTCATAGGGCCACCTTGATCCCGGGCCCCATGCTCGTGGCCACGGACAGACTTTTGATCAGATTGCCTTTGACCGACGCCGGCTTGGCGTGGTTGATGGCTTCCAGGACGTGCTGGACATTCTCCACTAATTTGTTCTCGGCGAAGGAACGCTTGCCGATCCCCAAATGGATGCCGCCCTGCTTGTCGGACTTGAATTCCACGCGGCCCGCCTTGACTTCCCTGACGGCGCGCTCGACGTCAGCGGTGACCGTGCCGGCCTTAGGGGTCGGCATCAGCCCGCGGGGGCCGAGCAGTTTGCCGAGTTTGCTCAAGTCGCGCATCATATCGGGAGTGGCGACCACGACGTCAAAGTCCATGAACCCGCCGGCCACCTTTTCGATCAATTCATTGCCGCCGACATGTTCGGCGCCCGCGGCCTGCGCCTTGGCCACCGCGTCGCCTTTGCAGAATACGGCCACACGCACGCTCCTGCCGGTGCCGTGAGGCAAAGCCACGGTGCCGCGCACGCCCTGGTCAGAGGCCTTAAGGTCCAGGTTCAAATTCAGGTGCAATTCAACGGTCTCGTCGAATTTGACCTTGGGGGCCTTGGCCAAATGGGCGATGGCGTCGGACAACGGGACCGGGGCCTTGATGCCTTCGATCGCTTTGCGGACTTCTTTCATTCTTTTGCTCAAATGTGCCATAACCAATCCTTAATGTACGGGCGAACCTTGTGTTCGCCCTTCGGGCGATGACAAGCATCGCCCCTACTTCACTTCAATCCCCATGGAACGGGCGGTACCGGCGATGGTGATCATGGCCTGCTTGAGATCGACGGTGTTCAAATCGTCCATTTTCAACTTCGCGATCTCTTCCACCTGTTGGGCGGTCAAGGTGCCGATGACTTCCTTGCCGGCGGTACCCGAGGCCTTGGCGAGCTTGGCGGCCTTCTTGATGAGGGCCGAGCTCGGCGGCGTCTTGATGATGAAATCAAATGATTTGTCCTTATACACCGTGATGACGACCGGCAAAGGCAGGGCTTCTTTGCCCTTGGTCTTGTCGTTGAACGACTTGCAGAACATCATGATGTTGACCCCGTGCTGGCCCAAGGCAGGACCGACCGGAGGGGCCGGGTTGGCCTGGCCCGCAGGAACATACAACTTAATTTGTGCGACGGCTTCTTTAGCCATGATAACTTTCCTTAGATTTTTTCAACCTGCCAGTATTCCAATTCAACCAGCGTCGAGCGGCCGAAAATGGACACGCTGACCTTCAACTTGCCGCGGTCCGGATAGACTTCCATGACCGAACCGTTGAAATTCGCGAACGGCCCCTGCGCGATGCGGATCGCCTCCCCCACCTCAAAAATGATCTTCGGACTGGGTTTGGTCTCGGTTTCCTGTGTCCGCTTGAGGATGTTGTCCACCTCGGTGTCCGTCAGGGGCTGGGGCTGGCGTCCCGGGCCGATAAAGCCGGTGATCCCCGGCGTCGTTTTCACCAGGTACCAGCTTTCCTTGTTCATTTCCATCTTGATCAAAAGGTAGCCGGGAAAAAACTTGCGGGTGGTGATCCGCTTCTTTCCGCCGCGCACCTCGGAAACCTGCTCGGTCGGGACAACGACTTCGCCGACGTATTGCTTCAAAGCGGTGGTGGCAACGCGGCTGTCTAAGCCTGCCTTGGCCCGCTCTTCAGCACCGGTCTGCGTATGGACGACGTACCATTTCATACATTACCTGACGATCAAAAAAATCCCTTTTGAAAGAACAAGATCAATGGCCGCGATGAAGCCGCCCAAAAAAAGAGAACTGAAAATGACGATCAGGGTCGAATCCCGAAGTTCCTGGCGCGTGGACCAGGAAACCTTCTTGAGCTCGGCCATGACCTGCCCGATAAATCCTTGGACTTTGCCTATCATAAAATCCTTGTTCCCGCGTCGGATGTTTCGGGGCTCCTTCGAGTCCTGCAGCCAATCAAACAGGCCAGGCAGGACTCGCCGCCCCGACTTTTCTGGAATGATTGAAGTCGGGGTCGGGCACCCGCCCCATCAACTGCTCCTGTTCGTCGCAGTTGATAATCGGGGCTCCTTCGAGTCCTGCAGCCAATCAAACAGGCCAGGCAGGACTCGAACCTGCAACATACGGTTTTGGAGACCGTCGCTCTACCAATTGGAGCTACTGGCCTAAAATGCTCGTTTCACTCGCATTTTCCGCTAGGGGGGCAAGCCCCCCTTCGGCGCTCGCTATCGCTCGCTGAGCACCCCCCAAACGTGGGGAAAGGTTTTCCCCACACCCCTTTCAGCATCCCTATCCCATCAAAAAATTCGTGAACGGGATGCTTGGGCGCAATATATTTACTTCTTCGTTTCTTTATGAAGGACGTGCTTGCGGCAGAAACGGCAAAACTTCTTGAGCTCCAAACGCTCCGGCTTCTTGCGCTTGTCCTTGGTGCTGTTATAAGTGATTTGATTGCACGCGGTGCATTGAAAATGAATTGTCTCGCGCATGTCCCTGTTTCCGTTTTGTGCGCTCCCCCGTAAAACAACGACGGGGTTCACAGAAGATCTTAGGATAGTATTTGAGAAGCCCCCGAGCGGGATTGAACCGCTGGCCTCGTCCTTACCAAGGACGTGCTCTACCAACTGAGCTACAGGGGCAGATGAGGCCGCCCGCAGCGCTCATATAAATGAACGCAAAGTATATCTGCCGGTGATATTTTTGTCAAGAATAAACTTTAACAATCCCAATACTTTACATCAAACGCAGGAAACGGCGTTTGCCTACTTTTAAAACGCCTTTTTGCGGCGTCCAATCTTCGTCGGAAATGACCTTGCCCTCATGGGTGACGGCGCCTTCCTTCAAAAGCCGGCGTCCCTCGTTCTTCGTGGCAATGATCTTCGTAACTGCAAAAATATCTAGTAGTTTTTGCCCGGATAAGATCTTTATTTCAGGAATGCCATCGGGGGTTTGATGCTGACTGAAGGTACTCTCAAAATGTTCGCGGGCTTTGGCCCCTTCCCCTTTGGGATGGAACATATCCACCAAGGTTTGGGCCAATTGGAGTTTGGCCTCTTTGGGGTGCATGGCCTTGACCGCTTTCAAATCGGCTTCCGTCAAAAGTTCATAATAACGCAGCATCAGATCGTCGCTGATGGACATGATCTTTCCGAATATTTCATTGGGAGCATCATTGATGCCGATGGTATTGCCCAGCGACTTGCTCATTTTCTGCACGCCGTCCGTGCCTTCCAAGAGCGGGGTCATGATGACCGCCTGCGGTTTTTGGCCGTAACTCTGCTGTATCTGGCGACCCATCAACAAATTAAATTTCTGGTCGGTGCCCCCCAATTCCACATCGGCTTTCAAATGCACCGAATCGTATCCCTGCAACAGCGGATACAAGAATTCCAACACGCTGATCTCCTTGCCCGACTCAAAACGTTTTTTGAAATCAGCGCGGGCCAGCATCTGCGCCACCGTCGAACGGGCGCTTAATTTCAGCAGCTCCTGCAGGGTCAATTGATTGAGCCACTCGCTATTAAAAACAATTTCGGTCTTTTTGGGATCAAGGACCTTGAACACCTGGGCCTTGTAGGTCTGCGCGTTGATCTCGACTTCCGCAGGGGTCATTTTCTTGCGCAATTCATTGCGGCCGGTCGGGTCACCGATCTGGGCGGTGAAATCACCGATGAGAAAAACAACCTTATACCCCAGGTCCTGAAAGGTCTTGAGTTTGCGCAAAAGCACGACGTGACCGAGATGGATGTCGGGAGCAGTGGGGTCGAAACCGGCTTTGATGACCAGCGGCTGGCCCTCACCTAATTTCTGGGTGAGTTCAGCAATGCCGATGATCTCGGCGGTACCGCGGCTGATCTTTTGGAGGGCATCCTGAGTTGTCATAAAAAAGAAAGGCGGCCCCTTTTTAAAAGGACCGCCTGAAAGATCAAAAATTACAAACGCGCGGAGACACCGATTTTCATGCCTTCGACGTCCACCTTGATGATCTTGACCTGCAGGCGGTCGCCGGGTTTGAGCGCGGCGGCCTGGGTCTTGTCGATCTCGGACGAATACACCAGCGCTTCAATGTCATCTTCCAATTTCACAAAAACACCGAAATTGGAATTCATGACGACCTGCGCGTCAACGACGGCGCCCACGGGAAATTTCTGGGCGATCTCATTCCAGGGGTTGGACTGCAGCTGCTTGAGCCCCAAGGTGATCTTGCGGCTGTCAATATCCACGGCCGCAACGAGCACCTCCACCTCCTGGCCTTTTTGGAGGACTTCCTGCGGGTGATTGATCTTGCGGGTCCAGGACATGTCAGAAACGTGGATCATGCCTTCCAAACCGCCTTCCAGTTCCACGAAAGCGCCGTAATCCGTGAAACCGCGGACAACACCCTTGATCTGGGAACCGACGGTGAATTTCTGCGCGGCGCTGACCCAGGGGTTTTCCTCCAGCTGTTTCATGCTCAAGGAAATGCGCTTGGCGTCCTTGTCCACGTTGATGATCTGCACTTCAATGATGTCACCCAATTTGAACATTTCCTGCGGGTTGACCATCTTTTTCTGCCAGGAGATCTCCGAGGAATGCAAAAGCCCTTCGATGCCTTTGTCGATCTCGACAAAAACACCGTAAGGCATGATATTGACGATCTTACCCTTGACGCGGGAATTGGAGGGGAATTTGGCAACGGCATCATCCCACGGGTTGGCGATGATCTGCTTGTAGCCCAAAGAAACCTTGGAATTGGCCTGGTCAAAATCCAGGATGAGGACCTCGATCCTCTGGCCCACGGAAACCACTTCGGAGGGATGGTTGATGCGCGACCAGCTGATGTCGGTGATGTGCAAAAGCCCGTCCACGCCGCCCAAATCGACGAAGGCGCCGAAATCGGTGATGCCTTTGACGGTCCCTTTGCGCTTCTGGCCTTTTTTCAGTTCGGCCCACAATTTTTCACGGACCGCTTCGCGCTCTTTCTGCACCATTTCCCGGCGAGAAAGGATGAGATTGCGGCGCTGTTTGTTCATCTTGGCCACCACGAATTTATACGGGTTGGCCGTGATGTCATTATTGGAAAGGCCCTTGAACGCGGAGAGCGACATGGGCAAAAAGGCCTCAACGCCGAAAACATCGACAATGTAGCCGCCCTTGACCGCGCGCACGACCTTGCCTTCAATGATATCGCCTTCGTTTAAGTCATCGGCGATCTTCTGCCAACCTTTAAGCCGTTCGGCCTTGGAAAAAGAAAGGACCAGCCGGCCGTGATCGTCCTCAATGTTCTCGATGAGGACCTCGATCTGCTGGCCGATGACCAGTTCCTGCGGGTTGCGGAATTCTTCAATGGAAACAAAACCTTCGGACTTAAAGCCGATATCAACAATGACCTCTTTTTGGGTCACGGCCGCGATAATGCCTTTAGCCACCTCCCCTTCCTTAATATCACGCAGGGTGCTGGCGTAAAGCTCTTCCATGGATAATTCGTTGCTCATTGTATTTAAAACCTCTCTCTATGCAGGAATTCTTTGAATGGAGCCATTCAAAGTAGAGGGATTATCCCAAAATATCAAAAAATGTCAAATGAAAAGATTACGCGGGAATCCGGTCAATGCTTTGCAGGATGGTTTGGGCGATATTTTCGTAGCTGTCTTTTTGGTCAAAAACCACGGGAGGGCCGTAACGCACGGTTACGAGATGGCGGGTCAGGGACCTGCTGCCCGGGGGCATGACTTTCTCGGTCCCGCTGACATGGACGGGAATGACCGGCACCCCGGCTTTAACAGCCAGGAATCCGACGCCCGGCTGGGCCTTAGGGAGCGCGTCCGCGATGCGGCGCGTACCTTCCACGAACATCAAAACAGGCGTCCCTCTTTTCAAACGTTTCAACGCTTCTTTGAGGGCGCCGAAATCCGCCTGGTCGCGTTTCACCGGAAAAGACCACAACTTTTTAAGGATAAACCCCAGCGGCTGTTTCTTGAACAGCGAATCCTTGGCCATGAAATTGACACGGCGCACGACCGAGATCCCCAACACCACGGGATCCAGGTTGCTGATATGATTGCTGGCCAGGATAAAGCCGCCATGTCTGGGAAAATGTTCCATCCCGTAGATGCGGCGGGGGAAAAAAAGAAAACTGAAGAACTTGGTCAGGAAATAGACAATGTAATAGATCATAATGTCCGTTAAGAGCGCCGGGCGTGCCGACCGAGGCCGAGCGCGAGCCAGCCGGCGCAGGGTAGCCGGCTTCGGCGAGCCTCGAGGCCGAGCGAGGCAGGACCGGCGATCTTAACCTCAAGGGTCGATCAATTTGCGGCCGAACTCCAGCAAGTCCTTAGCCCTTTTCAGGGATTTGGCTTCCGAATAAATGCGCACCAGCGGCTCCGTACCCGACGGGCGGAACATGAGCCAGTCCTCATTGTCGCAAATGAGCTTCACCCCGTCAAAATCTTTCACCCCGGCCACCCTCTTCCCTAATACAGACGTGATGGTCTTAAGCTTGTTGAGGTCCACTTTCTTGGCATCCATCACGTGATCCAGCCGCTGATAATAATAACGGCCGAACTCTTTTTCCATATCATCAAGCAATTGTTTGAAATTCCGTTTGTTGTAGACCATCATTTCCAGCAAAAGCAGGCCCGCCAGGGTCCCATCGCGTTCGGGGATATAATCAGGCAAACCCATGCCGCCGGCCTCTTCCCCGCCGGCCACGATCGTTTGGGTGACCATGAGATCTGAAATGTATTTGAACCCGACAGGTGTTTCGTAGAGTTTACGGCCGAGTTTGCGGGCGATGTTGTCAAGCATGGTAGTGCCGCACAATGTTTTAACGATGCCGCCGGGCACCTTGCGGTTGCGGACCAGATGAAGGACGAGCAGGCCGAGGATCTTTTGCGGGCTCACAAAATCCCCACCGGGCGAAATGGCCGCGATGCGGTCCGCGTCCCCGTCAAGGACCAGCCCAAGGTCAGCCTTCTCTTTTTTCATGCGGCCCATGATGGCCCCCAGGCATTCCGGGATGGGTTCGGGCTTGTTGCCGTCAAAACCGGGATTGACGTCCGCGCGCATCAACTCCAGACGCACCCCCGTGCCTTTGAGGATGCGGGTCATGAGATCGCCGCCGCTGCCATGCATGATATCGGTCAAGACCTTGTATTTGGAGCCCTTGATCTTCTTGAGATCCAGGTATCCGCGGATGAAGGCGACGTATTCTTTCTTGAAATCGTGGACAGTAATTGGTTGATCCGCGGTCTTGACCGGGGAGAGGCCCAAATAGGACTCGACGGCGCCGGTGATGTCTTTCGGCGCGGCCCCGCCCTGGGCGGTCTTGATCTTAATGCCGTTGAATTTGGGCGGGTTGTGGCTGGCCGTGATCATGATGCCGCCCACCGCCTTCAAACGCACGACCCCGTAGCTCAAGGCCGGCGTGGGCAAGGAGGTATCGGAAAGAAAAACAGCGATGCCGTTGCCGGCTAAAACTTCAGAAAAAGTACGGGCATACTCGGCGGACAGGAAACGGTTGTCATATCCGACGGCAACCGTCTTTTTTGTAAAAGAAGGGTTGTCCTTGTTGACCCAGTCCGCGACGGCCTGCGCCACGATGCGGACATTCTTAAATGTGAACGTATCGGAAATGACCGCGCGCCAACCGTCGGTGCCGAATTTGATCTCGCTATTGGACATATAACCCTTTCTGCCGGATATAACCGATCACGGCCGCCGGTGTCAGCCCTTGAATGCTCCGCTTGCAAGACAGGCGGGACCTTATCTGTGAAGAAGATACGGGGCAACATTCGCGATTGACGGCAATGAACGACAAAATGCTCAATATCCCGTCAATATTTTTCCAGTCCCCAAGTCCTTGGATGCTGTCCTCGCCGATGATAAAAAACAACTGGTCTTTAGGACAAAGGCGGCGGAAATATCGGGCCGTATCCACGGTGTAAGAAATGCCGCCGCGTTTGATCTCCGCATCGCAAACGCTGAAGTCCTTATGCCCGCGCACGGCAATGCGCGCCATGGCCAGCCTGTCTTTGGCCAGAGCCATCTCACGGTCTGTTTTGTGCGCAGAACAATTGACCGGAACAAAAATAACCTGGTCCAACCCGAGCCCCTCCATGGCCGCCCGGGCCATGAACAAATGGCCGCAATGGATGGGATTGAAACTGCCGCCTAAAAGGCCGATGCGCTTCACGTCCGTATTTGCCCCCGGCCGTAAATTTGATATTGATAAGACGTCAGCCCCTCCAGCGCCATGGGGCCGCGCACGTGCAATTTGTCCGTGCTGATGCCCACTTCCGCCCCGAACCCGAACTCATACCCGTCGGTAAAACGCGTGGACGCGTTCACATAGACGCAGGCGGAATCAACGCCTTCCAAAAATTGTTTCGCCTGGGCCTTGTCCCTGGTGACAATGGCATCCGAATGGCGCGAACCATAGGTATTGATATGGTCCACGGCCTCCTGCAGGCCGTCCACGACCTTCACGGAAAGGATCAGGTCCAGGTACTCGGTGGACCAATCTTTTTGTGTCGCTGTCTTAACGTCCCTGACAATGGCGCGCGTTGCCGCGTCACCGCGCAGTTCACAGCCGGCCTTTTGCAGGTCCGCGAGCGCCGCGGGCAGAAATTTTTTGGCCACGGCCTTGTCCACCAGCAAGGTTTCCATGGCATTGCACACACCCGGTTTTTGCACCTTGGCGTTGAGGACGATCCGGCGGGCCATCTGCAGGTCCGCTTGGGCGCTGACATACACATGGCAGACGCCCTTGAAATGTTTGATCACCGGGATCCGGGAGTTCTGTGCGACAAAACGGATCAGCTCCTCCCCGCCGCGCGGAACGATCACATCCACGTATTGTTCGAGTTTTAAAAGTTCTTGCACGGCCCGGCGGTCAACAGGGTCGATCATTTGCAGGGCCTGCGGCGGAACAGAAGTGCTCCTTAAAGCGTCCTTGAGGACTTTGAAAATGGCCTTGTTGGAATGCACGGCTTCTTTGCCTCCTTTGAGGAGGACGGCATTTCCGGACTTCAAGCATAAGGCGGCGCAATCGCTGGTCACATTAGGACGTGATTCGTAGATGATCCCGACGACACCTAAAGGCACGCGGATCTTCTTGATGAGCAAACCATTGGGGCGTTTGAACGTGTCCAACTCTTCTCCGATGGGATCTTTCAGGCGGGCCGTGGCCAGCACGGACTCCGCCATACCCTTGATGACCTTGGGAGTTAATGTCAGACGGTCGACCAAGGCCCCGGCATAACCGGCCCGTGCGGCCGCGGCGATGTCCCTGCTGTTTTCTTTGATCAAATACGGCTGTTGGACCAAAAGGGCTTGCGCCATCAAACGCAGGGCCCGGTCTTTTTCCCTGGCCGGGACCAAGGCGAGTTGATAGGACGCCTTTTTAGCGGCTTGCGCGATTTTTAAAATGCGAGCGGATAAACTCATGTTCCATGTCTCCGTCGAATATTTTGTCATTCTTCTCGATAAAATACGTGCCGATCTTTTGTCCATCCACAACGCGCGTCAGAACGTCGCGGATATGGCCGGCGGTGATCACACAAGGAACACCGGCATGAGTGGCGATCTTGACCGCCTCGATCTTGGTTTTCATGCCGCCGCGGGCGATATGGAAATTTCTTGTGCCGCCGCCCAACCTTTCGATCTGCGCCGTGATCTCCTTGACTTCCTCAAACACTTTTTTGTCGGCGCCGTAAAGCCCGCTGACGTCGGAAAGGATCAGCAAAAGGTCCGCGCGCACCAGGCCGGCCACCAGAGCGGAAAGTTTGTCGTTGTCGCCGAACCTGATCTCTTCCGTCGAGGTCGTGTCGTTCTCATTGATGACGGGAATGACCCCCTCCTTCAAAAGATTGTCCAGCGTATGACGGGAATTCAAAAAACGCACACGCGCTTTAAAATCATCCCACGTCAAAAGCACTTGCGCGCATTTAAGCCCCGCCTTTTCAAACAATTTGCTGTAGGTGCGCATCAACACGGCCTGACCGATGGCCGCGCGCGCCTGAAGCGACGCAAGTTCCGTCGGACGTTTCTTCTCTCCCAACTCCCCCATGCCCAGCACAATGGCCCCCGAAGAAACAAGCACCACCTCGATGCCGCGCTTGCGCAAACGGCCGACCTGTGAGGCCAAAGACCGCAATTGCGCGGTGCGGGGCTTGAGCGCGTAATCCGCGATCTGACTGGAACCGAGTTTGACGACCACACGCCGTATGGGTCTGTTGAATGTCCTTGTCATAATAGTTTGCGCAGGGCGGCGAGCAATTTGTCCAACCCTTCCTTTTCCTTGGCAGATATGGCGATAATATTTTTGCTGACCTTACGTTTGAATGTCTTCAAATTCGCTTCAGCCGACGGAAGGTCCATTTTATTGGCCACCAGGACCCTGTGCTTGTGGGCCACTTCCTCGCTATAAAGATCCAGCTCCTGACAGGTCTGATGATAATCGTTGATCGGGTCGCGGCCTTCACAGCCGGACATGTCAATGATGTGCACGAGGATTTTGGTGCGCTCGGCGTGTTTTAAGAACTGATGGCCCAGGCCCTTGCCCTCATGCGCGCCCTCGATCAGGCCCGGCAGATCAGCAATGACAAAATCTTCGGACTCGCCCTGCTCGTCCTTGACGATCCCCAGGATCGGCGCCTTGGTGGTGAAGGGATAATCGGCGATCTTGGACCTCACCTTGGACACGGCGCAAATGAGCGTACTTTTACCGGCATTGGGAAAACCGATCAGCCCCACGTCCGCGATGATCTTCAATTCCAGGCGCACCATGCGGACTTCCCCCGCATGCGGGGGCGTGACCGTGCGGTTATGGTTATTGCCATGGCCGCCTTCGCCGCCCTTGACCACGGTGACGCTGTCCCCGTGCACGGCAAGATCGCGGATCAAAAGGCCGGTGTCATGGTCCCATACCATGGTCCCAACGGGAACCCGCAGGACCCAGGCCGGGCCGTTGGCCCCGGTCTTATTATTGGAGCCGCCGTGGGCGCCGCTTTTGGCCACGTAATGCTGTTTGAACCGGTAATCCAAAAGGGTGTACAGGTTGCGGTCCGCCATAAAGACAACGTCACCGCCCCTGCCGCCATTCCCGCCGTTAGGGCGGGGATAACGCATGTATTTATCCTGGTAATGACTTTCGCATCCTTTGCCGCCGTTGCCGGCCTGGGCCTGAATGCGCGCCTTATCAACAAATGCCATAATAAAACCTAAAAATCCCGGTTCCCCAAGGGAATGGGATACCGGGATTCCGGGGGAATGGATTATTTTAAAACTTGTGGTGAGCAAGCACAGCGCGTCGAACCATTAAGCTGCTATCTTCTCAATCCTGATCGTGGTCAGGTCCTGGCGATGGCCGATGGTCCTGGCCGAGTCCTTGCGCTTGCGATACTTGTACGCGATGGTCTTGGGGCCGCGGGTATGGCCGATCACCTCTGCCTTGACCTCAACATCCTTGAGATACGGCTGGCCGACCTTGACCTCTTTACCGTCGGAAAACAGCAAAACTTTTTCCACGGTGATCTTTTGTCCGGGCGTATAGTCCAAACGGTTGGCGGCGATGGTCTCGCCTTCGCTCACCTTGAACTGGAACCCGCCTAATTCAATGACTGCGAACATGAAATGCCCTTTCTTAAATATCCTTGATAGAAGTTTCAATTATACATGGGAAGCGCTAAAGGTCAAAAGGATTATTATCCGACACCTGCGGGTAAATTTTCTATGTTCACGTTTGCCAGTTCCTGCGGGGTCAAACGCTTGCTGACATCCAAGATCTCGATCCCTATCAAATGCCCCTGCCCATCCAAATCCACCATGACCCCTTCTTCGATCTCACGGGTCTTGGCAACGTGCATTTCACGAAAATAAACATAAAGAGCATCAGCATCTTTGCTATATTCGATTTTCATACCCTCCATTCCTCCTTTTTAGTCCGATTTATCCACCACTGTCAGGACCATAACTTTGCCGGCGGATAACCTGTAAGTCACACGGACGTTCCTTGATCCTATAACCTTATAAACATGATATCTATTGTCTTCCAACACCACCGTCTTGTCCGGACTGCTCAATGTCCGAACTACTTCCTCTTCGGAAATTTGCCGCCATTTCATGCGACGGCGCGCGTGACGCACATACTCAATTGTCTTGTATTTTACACCAACGGTTTTCGCACCAAAAAATGCCAATATTTTATTCAATGCACTCTTCATAAACTAAAATATCATAACATAAAAGATAATATTCTTCAGGATTTTCCGTGCTTTATGTCGCCTGGGCCAGGGACGCAGCGGGTTGGCTGTCACGAATTTCAGAAAAGAACGGCAGGGTGTTCCAGGTACCGGTATTGATCTCCTTGATGCGGGGCACGAAGCCGCTGATGGGTTCCTTCAAAAGCCATTCAAATCCCTGGGGCACGGGGAAATTCACCTTCTTGCCCTCAAATTCAATGGTCCCCAGTTGGTCATTTAAGTCGATACCGCCTGTTTTCTCACGAGCCGTCATCGCCCCATCCGCCGCGGTCGCATCCGGAGCCGCCGTCGCCGTACTCACATCAATTCTCAATCTTGCTTCAATTATTGCTATTGCCTCATCAATAACACTCACAATAGTACGATAGTGTACATAGTCTGCACCAAAGGATCTACCTTTCTGTTTCTCATTTTCTGACTTTGCATCTCTCAAAAGTTGAATTTTTTCCCCCACAGCTGTCGCAGCTAAAAATGATTCCCTAAACCTATTTCCCCACAACATCGTTTCAGCCAGCTTTTCTAATTGACTACCTATCAATCTATCTGCTTCATCTGCCATCATCGCTTGGTCTGTCTTACTTCCTTTTGCAACGTCGAAGGAATGAATTCTTCTGTCTATCGTTTGAACTAATATTCTTCGGCGCTGAACGTCAAATCTGCCAGATACCCGTGCGCCTTTCGCATCCTCCAATAATTGCCCTAAACGGTCCCTCATATCCGGAGAGTCCGGTTGTTCTTTAACTGCGTCATATCGGTTCCTAATGGCTTCGATGCTCATGGCCTGCTTTTGTTGCTCATCAAATCGTCTTATTTCCTCTCTAATACCGTCCAACTCCGATATAATTTGGGCAGATTCTACATCACTCATGTCGCCATCAGCACTACGCTTCTGATATGTTTGAATTAATCGAGGAATAATACCCCGCTCTCCTACTTCTCTGGCGGTCTTGTACCCGTTTTCATCATCAGAAAAAACCGCATCCTTTATTAAATTATGCCGCGCCAGTGCTGCCAGGACCCTGCCCCTTGCCTCTTGAGCCGTCATCGCCGCGTCCGCGCCCCCGGCCGGAGCCGTCATCGCCTGATCCGAAGCGGCCACTTTCAATGCATCGATCTGGCGCTTTAAACTAGAACTCAGGAGTGGGCCATAATTGCTGAGTATTTCATCAGCTTCCCTCATGATCGATGTTCTTTCAGTCCGGTTACTCCCGGCACGATTGTATCTCGACGTCAGGTTATTGACCCAATTATTCAAAGCGGCCTGCTGGTTCTGCCGCGCCACATTCCCGTTCTGGGACAACTGCCCCATGAGGTCTGCCGGCGTCATGGGCTTTCCCTTGCTGTCGACAATGCCTTTCACGCCCGTTAATTGCTTGCCCACTGCAGCAGAATTGGCGCTAATCTCGACGGCTACATCTCCAAATAATTTTGTAGCCGTTCTATGATCCCCTTTGTCGAAGGCGGCGCTGGCCCTTTGATTAAGATCGTTGGTCTTTTTCACCAAACCTTGATAAGCCGCAAAGCCGTCATTGGACGGCACCTGCGCGCGACCTCCTGCGCTACCGATGGACGCATTGTGTTCAGCGGCCTCCGCATTCTTCTGGGCCGTCTGGCCAATAGTAAACAACTGCCCCAACAAGCCAGCGGCAGTCACTGGCTTCTTAACGCCGTTTTCTTTGGTATAAATGCCGGATGGAAACCTCAATCCTTCAAAACGTTTGCGTTCAGCGGTGGCTTTTTGGGCCGCTTCTCTATAGCGTTTTGCGGACTCGTCAAATTTCTTCTGCTCGAATAACTGGTTCGCTTGATTGATCATGGTCTGGATCTCTAATATGGACGCATTATATTCACTAAAAACATCTGCCGGCGTCATCGCTTGCTTGGCCGCGGCTGCAGTCGGCGCTTTTTGGGATTGGGAGGGCATGGCATTGGTCAACCCTGGGGAAACAGCCAAAGCAATCGTTATGGCCGCCGCCCTCCATAAACTACCGGCGCCCGATATCATCGCCTCGTCTGCGGTCTTGAACCTATCACGCAAACGACTCCTCTCAACTCTCATACGACGCAATTCTCCGGTAATGTTGTCAATTGCTGTACGTGCAGTTTCTCTGGGACCTGGTCTATCACTTCGACCCAGTCCACCATCAAGGGGATATAGTGAATGGTTGTACAAGAATCGCTGGTCCGCTAATTGTCCCTCGGCCTCCGCTATTGCCCTCTCTACTGCGTCTAATTCGAGTCTAATTTGACTCGCCGTCTTCCCTAAACGTGGCATTCTTTTCGTAACATCTGCTCGCGCAGAAACATCTTCGGAAATGAACGCCGTTGTTTCGGGCCTACCCTGATCTCTTGCCGTCCGACCCAAAACCACTCTAACGGTCTCCGCGACTCTTTCATAAAGTCGCCGTATTGAGGGGGGTAACCGATTGACCACTGTCACGGCAACGTCCGCACCCGCAAAACTCGTCCCACCCGAAAAATACTTCCTGGGGATCATTTGCTGGGTTACGGGGTCCATGTCTTCCTTGATGAAGTTGTAGACGCCCTTTTTATAGGCCTTCACGTATTGCTCGAAGATCTGCTGGTTCTGAGAAGGATCATCCAGGGCAATGCCGTTGGTTTTGGCCTTATCTACATAAATTTTGCCTAAGATGCTTTCTTTGAGGCGCTTCTTGAACCAGGCCGAGAGGATGACGGCATGATAAATTTGACGCAATTGCGCGAAATGCTCTCCTTCATTGACTTCCTTTTCAATTTGAGGAATTATGATCTCACGCAGAACCTGAGTGCCTACGGCGTTGATGTTTGGTGAGGCGTTGGGGTGGTTTACCTGGGATGCTTTCGTATTCAATGGTTGGGGGGTTGGCCAGGTGCTTGGGGACACGTTCTGCGGAACATGTCCCCTGGTTGGCGTCTGGTTCTTTGCAAGGGCGAGGTAATCTTCTTCCAGCATGACCTTCAAGTGACTTGACACCACCATAGCCGTATGGCCGTTCTCATACACAACGGCCTTTTGCGGCACGATCCAGACCTTATTAAAGGTATTGACCGGCACTTCGGTGGTGCCGAATTGCTGCTTGGTGCGGCTATAGACATTGTCCCAGAATTTCTTGCCTAATTCTTTGTCCGGATGGATCAGCGAGGCGGTCAATTGCTTGAGGATATAATCCTGGGCCAGAAGATCTCGGCCTGTTTCCGTCTGCCCGAAATCCTGCGGCACGATCCTCCCCGCTTCATAAGGAGAAAGGTTGACCCACATGTCCTTTTCAGGGGTGGTCAGCGCGGCCATGAAATACTTCACTAATTTTAAGTACTCTTCCTGCTTCTGGTCTGCCGCAAGGGCCTTGTCGCCGGGCTGGATAAGAAAATCGAATTCAAGGGGGTTATTCGGGTTGACCTTAATGCCGGTCAAAACAGCAGGGGCAAAGGACTTGGATAAATTGACCATGGTGCCCGGGGCCGGCAGGTTTAAAACCTGGGCCCGGGCCTGGGGCATGGGCCCCAATAGGGTAAAGGCAAAGGCGGTAATAATAGAGTAAACAACACCACGAAAACCGGGGCAGGAGCGTTGACGCTGCGTATGGGATATCATGGAGTATTCTTTCCTTAAATTTAATCCTCAAAAGAAAGTATATCCTACCAAAAACAAAAATCAAGGGCTCAAGGCCGTTTTTGGGCAAACGCTATCTGGTCCCACGCGTGGTGCGGGTGGCTTCGGTAGGGGGACCCCAAGCGCGCGCAGGAACGAGCACGCTGGGGGAAACCGAAGACAGGACCCGCCCTACGCCCATTAATCGATCTTGACCTTTCCCCGGCCTTCGCAATACGGGCAGGCGTGGAATTTCAGCGACTCAATGGTCTTTCCCGTGCGCGCCCGGGTCATCTCCACCAGCCCCAGGGCGGAAATGCGGTTGACCTCGGTCTTGGCATGGTCCTTGACCAACTCCTCCCGCAGGGTGTTCACGACCCTGCGCTTATGGTCTTCCCGGTTCATGTCAATGAAATCAATGACGATGATGCCGCCTAAGTCCCTCAAACGCAATTGCCGCGCGATCTCGGGGGCCGCTTCCACATTGACCGCGAACGACGCGTCTTCCGGCGTGCCCCGGCCCTTGAAACGGCCGCTGTTGACGTCCACGACGATCAGCCCTTCCGTGGGTTCAATGACGATGTAGGCACCGGATTTGAGATACACCTTGCTCTCATAAATTTTCTCCAGTTCATGCGCGACGTTTTTCGCCTCAAACAACGGCTGGGGGCCCTGATGATGCTGGATCTTGTCCATCATCTCCTGGCCGCTGATGGTCTGGGCGAACTTGCGCATCTTGATGAACTCCTCCTCGGAGTCAATGATGAGCCGGTCCACCTCGTCTTTGAGCAGATCGCGCACGACCTTCCAGATCAGGTCATACTCTTTATAGACCAGCGCCGGGGCCTGCTTTTGTTTGGAGAGATGGCGTACTTTTTCCCACATGGCCGTCAAAAATTTGGCGTCGCGGGTGAGTTCCTTCTCGCCCTGGTCCACGGACGCCGTGCGCACGATGAACCCGCCGGACCTGGCAAAATTGAACGTCCTGAGGATATCGCGCAGACGCTGGCGTTCTTCAGGTTTTTCGATCTTTTTGGAAATGCCGTTATGCTTGTCCAGCGGCATATACACCACGAAACGCCCTGCCAGGCTGATATGCGTCGTCAAACGCGGGCCCTTGGTGCCGAAGGGGTCTTTGACCACCTGCACCAGGATCTCCTGGTCTTTTTTCAAAGGCAGCGGCGACTGCTGTTTGGGACGTCTGCCCTGTCTGGGGTTCTGTGGCGGCTGTTGAGGGGGTTGTTGATCCGGTTTAGCCCCGCCGTAGGCGGGGACGGGCCCCGCCATAGGCGGAGCAGGCTGGGGAAAGATCATGTTGATGATCTTCTGGCCCACGCCCACCACCGGCTCTTCTTCGATCCGGTCAACTTCCTTGAGCAAAGGATTGTCGGCGTCGGTCAGGTATAAAAACCCGTTCTTCTCCTGGCCGATGTTAACGAACGCCCCGTTGATGGACGGTAAAATGGACTCGACCTTGCCTTTGTAAATATTGCCCAGCATGGACTGGTGGCGGTCGAGCTCAATGTAAAAATCATCCAGTTTTCCGTCGGACAGAACAGCGACGCGCCGTTCGCCTTGCGCGACTTGCACTAAAATTTCTTTGGACACAGTTGTTTCTCCTAAATGAGGACATAACTTACGGAACGAAGTGACGTAAGTTATTTGTCCGAATTTATCCCGCGAAGCGGGACTTCCTTATTTAGGGCAGAGAGGTCATCATTTTCCGCTGGAAGCGGATGCGATGGGATTATTCGCCGTGATGATGTGCGGGGTCAGGAAGATCAGAAGTTCGGTCTTGTCCGTCTGGTCTTCCTTTTTCTTGAACGCTCCACCAATGAACGGTATATCGCCCAAAAACGGCACCTTCTTCTTGGTGAACGATGTTTTGTCCTTGATCAATCCCGCGATGACTAAAGTCTGCCCGTTTCTGATCATAACCCTGGTCTTAGCCTGTTCGGTGCTCAGCACCGGCACCTTGGCCGTTGCCGCCGGGTCCACCAGCACGTAATCCGTGATCGCCGTAATGGTCGGCTCTAGGTCCAGCGTGACCAGATCCGCGTTGTTCACGTGCGGCGTGACCTCAAAAATGATCCCGATATCCATATAGTTCCAACCCGACAACTGCAATTTGGCCTGGTCGCTGTTGTAGGTGTACGTCGGAATGGGGTACTGACTCCCGACAACGATCTTGGCGGTATTGTTGTCCAGCGTCACGATGCTCGGGTTCGAAAGGATCTTGGTGTCCGTACGCTTGTGGAGCATTTCCAGCGTCGCCGAAAGCCCGGAGGCATCCAGGGTCCCATATTTGAAATCATTGTTGGCCACCGTAGCGCCGGCAGGGATCATCGTGCTGGTCTCCTGAGTGAAAGGAAAACTCGTCGAATGCTGCGAGCCGGTGGCGGTCCCTCCGATCGCCCAGCTGATCCCCAAATTTTCCGTATTGCTCAAGGTTGTCTCCACCACCTTGGCCTCGATCAAAACCTGCGGGGTCACGCTGTCCAGTGTCTTGATGACACCGTCCAAAAGTTCTATGTTACCGGCCACATCACGGACAATGAGCACGTTGGTGCGCTGGTCAAAATTGATATTGCCGCGGCCTGTCTTGATCTTGTTGATGGATTCCACCACCTCCGAGGCCTTGGCAAAATTCAAACTATAGGTCTTGGTCACCAGCGGCTCCTGGTCCTGGAGCGTTTGATTGTCCTCCCTGCGTTTCTTAAGATTTTCAACGGTGGTGACGGTGACGATATTGCCTTTGCGCTCATACCCGTAGCCGTAGGTCGCCAGGATCACGTCCAGCGCTCTTTGCCACGGCACATCCGTCAACTGGATGGTGACAACCCCGGTCACCTCGGGGCCGGCCACGATGTTGACCCCGCTCTTATAAGAAAGCACCTTGAGGACATTGCGGATATCCGCGTCCTGAAAATCCAGGGACACCAGCCCATTTTCCGATGGCACCACCACAAGCGTCGGAGGAACAGCCGGCACGGACGCATCCGCCCCGCCGACAGGCCCCGCCATAGGCGGGGGGGCCTCCTGGCTCTGGGTCTGTCCGGGTAATGTCCACGCAACAACAAGGGCAAATGCCGCGGCACAGATCAATGAACGCATCACATTCCCTCTTTTTTCAATTTCACGGTGAA
Source organism: Candidatus Omnitrophota bacterium (assembly GCA_030650275.1). Classification (NCBI taxonomy): domain Bacteria; kingdom Pseudomonadati; phylum Candidatus Omnitrophota; species Candidatus Omnitrophota bacterium. Next base: position 71,269 of record JAUSEK010000004.1, read on the forward strand.
CCGTTGGCCGTCCTTGACCAATTCCACGTCATCCGGCCGCACCGCGGCCACCACAAAAAGCCCGATCCTGTCTCCCTGCTTGACGATCTTGCCGTTAATAACGGCCATATTATTACCCTGCGCGTCCGCCACGATGCCCTCCAAGATCATATCGCCCGCCGTCAAATCCTCCTCGTACGTGACCACGGTCCCCGCCGCGGAAACCTGCGGCACAAAGGGGTCGCGCTGGCCATGATCGTCGTAGACAAACGCCCCGCTGTCGGCGAGGGCAAAAACAGCCGGAGAAACACAAACAGCCAAAACAAAAAAGAGGAATGTTCTCATGGCTTTTGTGTCAATATCACCTTCAAAGTCGCCTGCACCAAGATCCCTTTGTCGGCCTGCCCACCGGCTTCCATATGCCAGTTGGTCAGGGTAAGAAATAAACGACTGGACTCCAGAGTATTCAAAAAATGGCCGAACATATGATACCCCGAACGGGCCTGAATAACAATAGGCAGGGCGTAATATTTTTCTTCCGGCGTGCTGATGAGGGTCTCCTGTGATTCCGACATGGGCTTGATCTGGTCTATTTTGACATTGAATTGATTGGCCGTGCGGGATATCTCTTCAAGAATGACCGGCACTTCCTGCAGGGAACGGACCTTGACACTCATAACTTCCAGCTCGGCGCTGGAACTGTTCAAGCCATCCTTAATCTGCTGGATCCTCTGCAGATCATTATTGACCCTCTCAACATCCGCGGACGCGGTCTTGGCCGCCTCCCCCAACCCTTTCAGGGAACGTATCTGGGGGGCCATGATCAAAAAATAATCCAAAGCGAAGACGGCCAGTAAGATCCCGAAAAAAATGCCGTAACGGACCTTGATGTCCGTCCTGTTGATGCCGCGCATGATGTTCTGGATGTTGATCTTCATTTCAATTTAGCCGTGATGACAAAGTCGGCCACTTCCGTCGGCCCCCGCTTGCCCCTCTGGATGGACAGCACCTCAATGGAAGAAAAATCGTCCGCGAACGCCCCTTCTTTCTTAAGGTTTGCAACGAAATTCCCGACGGTAACGATCTCGCTGCGTGCTTTGGAAAAAACGCTGCCCTCCAGCGTCAGGGTCCCGTTGTCCAGGTTGATCTTTTTAAGCCACACGCCTTTGGGCAATGCATCGCTCAGGACATTCATCTTCCTGGACCACGGACTGGTCCCGGTGGAGGTGATGCCGGTGATGGTCGTCACTTTTTTCCTTAAATCCCTCAATTCCGTCCCGATGGCATCAATGCGGTTCCTGTCAGGCAAAAGCTTTTCCCACTGGGCTTTGACCATCCCCAAACGCACACCCTGCGCGCTTTGGGCCGTCAGCAACAATACGTGCGCAAGGACCAAAAACGCAACGAACGCCGCGCCGACGCCCAAAAGGACCTCCCGGGGGATGTCCAGACCCATGCCCCTGACGGACATTTTTCTTAAATTTTCCGGGACCAGATTAATGACGATCATATTTTGCTTAACCCCAACCCAATGGCCACTCCCAACTGGGATGAAGACAGATGGATGTCAGACGATGCCACCGACGGACTCAAGCGCAGGCCCGCCACCGGGTCCCAGATCTTGACGCGTATCCCTAAATTCCTTTCAAACACCCCTTCGATCCCTTTGAGCAAAGACCCTCCGCCCAACAGGAAGAATTCGCCCACCTGGATATTTTTTTCCGTCATGAAATAATCCAGGGACAGGCGGATCTCATCGATCAGGTTGGCAATGGGCCCCTCGCAGGCGGCCAGCATCGCCTCCGGACGTTCGTTGGGGGCTTTTTTCATCGCCTCGGCCTTGGATTCGTCCACGCCCAGAACGTGGGCGATCTGTTTAGTCATCTCCCGGCCGCCGACAAAAATGTCCCTGGTGAACCGCGGGGACATGTCCTTGAGGATGATCAGATCGCTGACGTCCTCACCGATATCCAGGATCGCCTTGGCCCCGCCATCAGCGGCCCCGCCATCGGCGGGGTGCGGCCCCAGCCGCGCGAACGCATTGGCCACGGCAACGGTGTCGATGGTGATATGTTCCAGTTTCAGTCCCAGTTCCTTGAACAGCTTTAATCGCTCGTCCACGATCTCCTTTTTCACCGCAACCACCAAAACAGACATGCGCTTCTGTGCGTTGGAAGGGTCCAGGATGAAACAATCGGTGTAAATGCTTTGCGGGTCAAAGGGGAAATATTTGTCCAGATCGTACGTGAAAGATTTGCGCAGGTCCTCCAGGGGCATACGGGGCATATCGATATAACGGATCAGGGTCCCTTTGCCTGAAACCGAAGTCACCAGGGTCTGGTCCGTGTAACCGATCTTTTTGATCAGTTGGGAAAGGGCGGATTTGACGTCCCCGCCCTGGACCGGCTCGACCGCCCACAAGCGTATCTCAAAACCCGCGCCTGCCCCGCCTATGGCGGGGCCGATCTCCACGGCCCTGACCGTGCTGGTCCCTATGTCAATACCTAAAACCGATGGCTGTTGAGGACGGGGCACAAAACGTGTGATGGCTTCTAAATATTGGTTAAAAAGAAACTTAAAATCCATTGCTGTTATTTTAGCAGATTCATGGGCATTATACCTAAAGGAAATAATTAATTTTTTAAAGGTCAAAATAAAAAGGGGACACCATCAAGTGTCCCCTTTTTAAAACCATTCACAAACACGATTACGGCGTCAAAATACCGCCCGTCGTCATGGTGTATGTGGTCGTACCGGTCGTGCCCACCGTTGCCGGTGTCGCTGTGACCGTATAACCGGTGGAAGCCATACCGCAGGCATACGTGTACCCGGAGAGGGTTGAGGCGCAGTACGCCGCGTTGAGGTACGGAGGAGTCGCACCCGTCAGCGATGTGATCGCGCCGGGATATGAACCGTTGTTGGTCGTGGCATAGGCCTCGGACGCTGTCGAGATGGCGCGCAGCGTGGCCTTGGCCAAAGCATCATTCGCAGAAATTTTGGCCCGCAGCAAATTCGGAATGGCGATGGCGGCCAAAAGGGCGATGATCGCGACAACGATCATGATCTCAACTAAAGTAAAACCTTTTGATTTTCTGGACAATCGCGTAAACATGGTCTTGCTCCTTAGGTTGGGGCTTTTAAGCGGGAGCTGCGGGCGAATGGAAAAAGAATGAATAATGACGCTTTAGTCTCTGCCTCAACAACTTCCCTAAATAACAAGCCCTGGTTAAACTGCTGACAACAGGCCTCCTTTCTTCCTAAATATACCATAACACATAAAAAGGTGTTTTGCAAAGATGTCCCAGAAATATTTATGGACCGGTCCGGGGCCCTGAAACCATTTCCAGCTGGGCCTGCTTGCTGTCATAGATCATTTTCAAGATTTTTAATTTCTCTTTGCGCGCCGACGGGTCTTGTGCGGGGGCCGCCTCGGAGAGTTCCTTTTCCATTTTGGCGATGCGTCGGGCATCCGGATCGCGGGTCATTTTAAGTTTAGCCGCCTGCGCGGACATCCGGATCTCTTCGGCCTTCAAATCTTTAAGGCGCGAACGTAAAACGTCCGCCTGGGCCTTCAAACGCGCGTTGGCGGCAGCCAGGGCCTCATTGCCGGCAACGAGACGGCTGACGCTGTTTTTCAGTTCACTCAAACTTTGACCCAAATATTCGCCGGCGGCATCCACACGGTCCATATCCTCCCCGGCGGCCGCGGAAACCGTGATGACAAAAACCGTTGCCAATCCCAACATTGTCCTGAACATGCCGTTTTTCATTTTAACGCCGACGTTATATTCAAAATGGGCATAAAAAGCGCGATCACGATGAAACCCACCACAATCCCCAGGAAGCCGATGATCAGCGGCTCGATGAGTTTTGTCATACCGTCCACGGCAATGTCCACCTGGTCATCATAAAATTCCGCCACCTTGGCCAGCATTTTCTCCATTTGCCCGGATTTTTCCCCGATGGCGATCATGCGGGTGACCATGGGAGGGAATACCGAACTTTTGGCCAGCGGTTCCGCGATGGGCCGGCCTTCGCGCACACTCGCCTTGACATCATCCACCACCTTCTCAATGACGCGGTTGCCGCAGGTTTTCCCGACGATCTCCAGCGTTTCCAGGACCGGCACGCCGCTCTGGGACAGCGTCGAAAACGTCCGGCAAAAACGGCTGACCGCGACCTTGCAGATGAGGTCCCCGAAGACCGGCAATTTCAAAAGAATCGCGTCAAAGACCAGGCCGCCCTTGTCCGTGGCCCGCCAGCGGCCAAAAGCAAAAACGAGCGCGACCACACCGGCGACGAGAAAAATAAAATCATGCTGCATGACCTTGCTGATATTGATGAGAACCTTGGTCATCGGAGGCAGGGGCTGGCCCAGGGAATCGTAGATATTGGAAAAAGTCGGCACCACCTTGATGATCAGCAGCACCGTGATCGCAAACGCCATGGTCACGATCACCGCCGGGTAAATAAGCGCTCCCTGCACTTTTTGGCGCAATTTTTCCGATTTTTCCAGATACAAGGCCACCCGTTCCAGGACCTCGGTCAAAACGCCCCCCGCTTCGCCCACACGGATCATGTTGATAAAAAGCGGGTCGAACACGTGCGGATGTTTGGCGAAAGCCACGGACAGACCGCTGCCCAGCTGAATGTCCTCACGGATGGCTTTGAGGGTATTCTTGAACGCCGGGTTGGCGGTCTGGTCGTAGAGCGCCTCCAGGGCCTGCAAAATGGGGATGCCGGCGTCGATCATGGTGGCGAATTGCCGCGTGAACATGACAATATCTTCGGGCTTGGCCTTCTTTTCTTTTTTCGGCTTGGCAACGGGCGTTAAGGCGGAGGCCTTTTCCTCATTGATGGAAACAATGATGAGACCGCGCTTGCGCAATTCTTCAATGACCAACAATTCGGTCTCAGCGGATATCTTACCGGTGACCGCCTGACCGTTCTGATCGCGCGTTATGTATTTATAGGTAGGCATAAAATAATTAAATCGAACCCCTACATCGAACCGTAAAATTTTGCAATCGCTTCATCGATCTCGGATTTGGTGGCGATAAAGGTGGCCACACGGCATTTGGTCAGGGCTTCCAGTTCGGCTTTCCTGGCGTCGCTCAAAGGATTGGACATCACAACGCTCAAAATACCGCCGATGCGGTCCAGGGGGACCACCCTCTCGCGCAAAGCAATCTCCCTGGGGATCACGGTCAGGACCTGCGGGTCGATGTTGTATTTGTTGACCGCGATGTAGGGTAACCCGCATTGGACCACCAGGGCCACCACGATGTCCCGTTCATCCAGATACCCCAATTTGACAAGGATCTCGCCGACAAAACCGTTCTCTTTTTTCTGGACCTCAAGCGCGTGGTCCAGCTGGCCCTGGGTGATGCGCTTGCGTTTCATCAGAATTTCGCCGATCAATACACGTTGCATGACCTCACTCCTGGGTCGCGACACGGTAAACCTCCGCCAATGTTGTCTGTCCTTCATTCATTTTATCAACCGCATCGTCAAAAAGCAACTGCATCCCCTGATTTTCCCGCGCGTAATGGGCGATATCATCCGAGGACTTGCCGCGGATGAGCATGTCCCGCACGGCATCATCCACCTGCAGGATCTCGGTGATCCCCAAACGGCCCAGATATCCGGTATGGCGGCACTGGTCGCATCCCTTGCCCTCATAAAAAACCGTGCCCGGCTTGACCTTGCCTTGAATGGCGGCCAGGGCCTTGGCCGGGAGCTTCACCGGCTCTTTGCAATGCGGGCATACGCGCCGGCACAGACGCTGGGCGCACACAACGACCAGGCTGGAGGCCACCAGGAACGGCTCCAGGCCCATGTCCACCAGGCGGGTCACCGCTCCGGACGCGTCATTGGTATGCAGCGTCGAGAGCACCAATTGCCCGGTCAGGGAGGCCTTGATGGCGATGTCCGCGGTCTCGGTGTCGCGGATCTCACCGACCATGACAATGTCCGGGGACTGGCGCAGGACGGCCTTAAGCCCCGTGGCAAAATCAAGCCCGATGTCATGTTTGACCTCGATCTGCGTGAGGCCTTCAATGAGGTATTCCACCGGGTCCTCGATAGTGATGATATTACGGTCCGCCGTATTGAGTTTATTGATCATCGAATACAGGGTCGTGCTTTTGCCGCTTCCCGTCGGACCGGTGACGAGGATCATCCCGAACGGTTTATAGATGGCCTCATCCATGATCTTGATGGAACGCCCGGAAAACCCCAATTTCTCCAAGCCCATGGACAAACTGGCCTTGTCCAGGACGCGCATGACCACTTTCTGGCCGAACGTCGTCGGGAGCAAAGAAACGCGAAAATCCACTTCCTGGGAGGACACGCGCATCTTGAAACGGCCGTCCTGGGGCGTCTGGGTGGTGGTGATGTCTATGCGCGACATGATCTTGATGCGCACGGTCACCGCGCTCTGGCTGTCTTTGGGGATGACCAGCGTGTCCTGCAGAATGCCGTCGATGCGGTAACGCACGCGCATCCCTTCGGGTGTCGGCTCCATGTGGATGTCGGAGGCGCGCTGGCGGATGGCCTCCTTGATGACCAGATTGACCATGCGGATGATGGGCGCCTCTTGGCCGGTATCCGTGTTCGTCTCGGACGGACCCTCGGAGATGATCTCAAAATTGGCGGACTCAATGTTGTGGGTGACATCGGCGATGCTTTGCGCGGCCGTATCATAAAAGTTATCAATGGCCTGTTGGACCTGCGACGCTGTCGCGACCATGACATCCACTTTTTTGCCTGTGATGTTGCTCAGGTCATCAATGGCGAACACGTTCAAAGGGTCGGCCATGGCCACGGTCAGCGTGCCGCCCAGACAGGAGATCGGCATCACCTGATTCTGGCGGGCGATCTTTGCGGGGACCATGCTTTTAAGCCGCTCGTCAAAATGGTATTTGCTTAAGTCAACCGACGGGACCTTCAATTCGCGCACCAGAAGTGCGAGCAGGTCATGTTCGGAAATGACCCCCTGTTTCAAGATCGAGCTGACAAGCCCCGTGCCGGCCTTGCGCTGGGCATAGACAATGGCGTCCAGGTCCGCCGGGTTGACCCCCGGGATCTGGCGTAATACTTTCAATATTTTATCTCTCGTGAATTCCATATTAATCCGGCGCGGTCAGGCGCACCACTTCTTCCAAAGTCGTCAACCCCCGCGCCGCCTTGATGACAGCGTCTTCGCGCATGGTCCTCATCCCCTGGGTGCGGCCGCAGGCCTTGATGTCCGCCTCCGATGACCGGACCAGGATCAATTCCTTGACCTGGGGCGTCAGGGTCAAGATCTCGGTGATCCCCACCCGGCCCTGATAACCGGTGTTGAAGCATTTGGCGCAACCTTTGGGTTTGTAAAAGACCATGTCGTGACCGGGCACCAGGTCCTTGACCTTGAACGGACGCGCGGCTTCGTCAGAAAGGGTATATGTTTCCCGGCATTTGGGGCATACGCGCCTGACAAGCCGCTGGGACACGATGGCCACCACCGAGGAACAGATCAAAAACGGCTCCACCCCCATGTTGATCATACGGGTGATGGACCCGGCAGCGGTCGTTGTATGCAAAGAACTGACGACCAGATGGCCCGTGAGAGCGGCTTTCACCGCGATGTCAAGGGTTTGCGCGTCGCGGATCTCACCGATCAAAATGACGTCGGGATCCTGCCGTAAAATAGAACGCAGCGTCACCGGGAACGTCAAGCCGACTTCCGTGCGGATATTAACCTGATTGAAACCCTTGATCTGGAATTCCACCGGGTCCTCGACGGTGATGATATTCTTTCCCGGAGAATCGACGAACTTCAGGATCCCGTAGAGGGTCGTGGTCTTGCCGCTGCCCGTGGGGCCGCAGGCCAGGATAAGCCCGTGGGGACGCTGACAGCTTTCCTTGAGACGCGCCAGCGACGATGGCTCGAACCCCAGCTTGTCCAGTTCCAGGATGTCCAGGCTCCTGTCCAGAATGCGCAGGACGATCTTTTCCCCCAAAGCCGTCGGCAAAACGCTGACGCGAAAGTCCACTTCCTGGCCGCGGTCGGTGACAATACGAAAACGCCCGTCCTGGGGCAGGCGGTGTTCGGCGATGTCCAGGTTGGCGATGACCTTGACGCGCGAGATCACGGGAAAATGCATCATCTTGGACATGCGGTCCATCTCGCGGATCATGCCGTCCACACGGTAACGGATGCGCAGGGTCGACTCCATGGGCTCGATGAACACGTCGCTGGCCTTGGCCAGCACCGCCTGCTGGATGATCGTATTGGTCAGCGTGATGATGGGCGCTTCCCGCGTGATGTTCTCAATCTCTTTCTTGTTCATCGCCACCGGCATGTCCTTGACCAGCTCCAGGTCTTGCCCCTCCTTGATGTCCTTGAAGATCGCGGCGAGTGTCGTGGACGTGTCGGTATCGTAGAACTTTTCAATGGCGGCCCTGATCTCCTTGAGCCGGGCGATCACGGGATGGATGGAAAGGCCGGTCAGGGCCCTGACGTTATCAATGGCAAAAATGTTCAAAGGGTCCGACATCACCACGGTCAACTGGTCGCCGATCCTGGCAATGGGCACGATGTGGTAGGCCTGGGCGATCTCCTTGGGGATGATCTTGACCACGGCGGGATCGATCTTCATCGACGACAAACTGATGATGGGAATGTCCAGATTTTCGCTTAAGGCCACGCTCAACTGGTCTTCAGTGATGACATTGAGTTTGACGAGGATCTTGCTCAATTCCCCACCGAATTTTCTATGTTCGGCCAAGGCCTTGTCCAGGGCCTCGGGGGTGATGAGCTTGTCGCGCAGCAGGATCTCTCTAAGGCGTTCTTGGAGGAATTGCATCGGGCGCCTCGTGAATAAATTTTAACTCATGTTCACTCGGCACGATGCCGAGCGTCAGCGCGAGGCATCGCCGGATTCGTAATAACGTTTGATGCCGTTTTTGATCTCCGACGCGGTACTGACAAAGGCATGCACGGCGCAGGAAGTCACGCGCTCGACGTCTTCAAGCGCCTGGACGTTGAGGGGATTCGCCATGGCCAGCGTCAAACTGCGGCCGATCCTGTCGATGGGGATCAGGCAATATTTCTTGCAAATGTCGACGGGAACGGCGGCAACGACCTCGCGGGAGATCTCGTAATTGGACAGGGGCAGGAACGGAAAACCGTACTGGCAGGTCAGGGCCTGCACGATATCCTCCTCGGTCGCGTACTTCAGAGCGACCAAGGCCTCGCCGAACAGCAACCCCAGCTCTTTCTGCTCCTTGAGGGCCGACTCCAGCTGGACACGGCTGATGACGCCGCGCTCAAGCAGGATCTCCCCCAATGGCTTGTTGACCGTCTTGCGGAAATTCTTCATCGTTTTATGATAGCATAAATTATTAAAACATCGTCCGTCTTTTACTTAAATTCAGCAGAAAACCCAGCATAACGGCGAACACAACAAACGAAGTCCTGCCGTAACTGACCAGGGGCAGGGTGATGCCGACGACCGGAAAAAGCCCGACGACCATGCCGATATTGATGACCACCTGCATGGCCAGGATGCTCACTATCCCCACGGTCACCATCTGGCCGAAACGGTCCTTATGGTGCCCGGCGATCAAAAACCCGCAATAGATGAGCGCCGCGTAACAATAGACCGTGAACATCGCGCCGGCCAGGCCCCATTCTTCCCCGATGACGGAAAAAATGAAATCCGTATGGCGTTCGGGAAGGAAGTTGAGCTGGTTCTGCGTTCCCGCCAGCCACCCCTTGCCCAACAGCTGTCCTGACCCGACCGCGATCTTGGACTGGATAATGGTATATCCCGCGCCCGTCGGGTCATGGCTGGGATCGATGAAGACCAGAAGCCGGTCGCGTTGATAGGCTTTCAGGACATGCCAGACAAAAGGCACAACGGCCAGGACCGCGGCGATAAAAGCGGCAAACATCTTGAAGGACAGGCCGCTCATGAACAGCATGACCAAAAATATCCCGAAAATGAGGATCGCGGTCCCCAGGTCGGGTTGTTTGAATATCAAAAAGATAGAAATGCCCGTGAGCATCAAGGGGACCAAAAAATAGTCCACGGCCCGCCGCAGGATGCTGGTGACATCAAAAGACAAACGCGGCCTGCGCTGGCTGAAATAACGGGCCAGCATGAGGATGACGGCCAGTTTGCTGAATTCGGAGGGCTGGAAACTGAAACTTCCGATGGAAAACCAGCGGGTGGCGCCCAGGGCCTCGCGGCCCAGGACAAAGACCAGGACCAAAAACACCACGCTGACGGCGTACGCCGCGTAACTGACCTCGAAAAACCTGCGGTAATCCGTATGGCTTAAAGCTCCCATAATGACGATGGCTGCCAGTGCGCACCAGAGCTGGTCGTAAAACACGGCCTGCCCCGCGCGCGCATTGTTGAACGACGCACTGTACAGCGCGGCCAAACCGATGGCGATGATGAGCAGTGTGTGGATCCAAATGACCCGGGGAATTTCTCTCTGGCTGATCATGATTTCCTATGGCATCGGCCTGTGAGGCGCCTATCCGCTACCCATCGATAGGTCCACGCACCCACAAGTCCTGCTCCGGGTAAATAAAACAAAAATAACAACGGGGCCATCATCGGCAGGGCCCAGCACAGACGGCGGAACGCGAAGAATCCGCCATACAAATGACCGTCGGGCTCAATGATGTACAGTTGGCTTTCGGCTTTTTCATAGGTCAGCGACGGATGCAGAGCGGCCAGGTCCGCGGTGCGAAAATTCACATGATCCAGTTTGGCGAACAGGTCCATCACACGCAAGGCGTTGACACTATGCATGCAAAACCCGCAGTCCCCGTCATAGACAACCTTGATCTTGGGTGAAACGCCATTGGCCCTCCTTTTGGCTTCCACCCACTCTATGATCCTGACGGGGTTGACGAATAAAAACAATTGGGCCGGGAACAAAAAGAAAAAGATGGCCGGCACGTCCAGGGTCAGGATCAAAAGCACGTGGAAAAAACACCCAAGGACAATGGCGGACCGCCGTGTCCTGGGAATGAACAATAGAAACGGTATGGCAAATTCCGCGACAATGATCAAAATGCCGACGGCATAACAAAAATCCGGATGCACGGCCATCCACTCTTTGATGAGAAAATTTTTCGTGACCCCCGAAGGAGGATAATTCACCAGGTAATGCAGAGGATTGTCTCTAAACCAATTGCCCTGGGCCGTGGTCTTATACAGCGCGGTGTAAAAGAACGTGGACGCGATCTGCATCTGCAGAAGCCGCTGGATGAAAAACGGCCGCCCCCGCCGGTACGCCCCGGCATCCCCCTTACGCAAAGCATCCATGGAGAAATAATCACCGTGATACGGCGTCAGGCACATCACAAACAGCGTGACCAAAAGGATGTCCCACGACAGCGTGCCGATATGAAAATCGTTGAGCGCGTAAAAATAATAGCAACACGCCGTCATGGCAATACAACTGGCCTGCGAAAATAAACCGATCAGAAAAAACAGCCAACTGATGACAAAGCCCCAGACAAAAATGACCACCAGCCAATCCGGACTTTTGCCAACAATATCCAGGACACCAGTCGTGAAGAATGCCGGATTAACGGTCTTGAACGCCGTGGACAAATAATTGTCCGCCAAGGGCATGAACGACGGCAAAACGTGCAGGCCGGTCGTCAACGCCACAAAAATACGAAAGAACGACAGCCCGATGGACGGCCGTTCTTCCAAAAACAATCTGTGCCAGATGTTATTTACACTCATAAGCAATGGCCTGCTGACGTTCAAACGGCTGTTCGACCAGGGATGGATACTCCACATAGGTCACTAAAAAACTGTCAAAATACGGGAATTTTCTTTTCAGGAACGCACAAAAATTATTCACCACATCCCGCGACAGGACCGTGCTTAAAGCATTGCGGTGGATGTTGTCGTAGCCGATGGCGCGCGTCGCCAGGATCTGATGGGGGTCGATGATCTGCGTGCGTCCATCCTTGACCCCATACACCTCGGTGTTGCCGTAATTATCACCCACGTTAAAGAACATGATCCACCCCGCGGGCGGGAACAGGAATTTGATCTTGGGCAAGGCGTGTTTAAAGAACGGTTCCAGATAAAAATGACGGGTGCTTTCGTAATGGAACACGAAGATCCAGACAACAACAAAAATAGAAATGATGGTGTTACGGGCAGTGATATTCATAATCTGTGAGTTAAGTATTGTGTCCCCATAATTCCCTTAAAATACATCAGCCGTAAAGGTATATAAAGACACGCTACGGTCTTTCCAGCAATCAGCTGAAAGCTCCGCTTTCTCGGAACACAGCCGCGATAAGAACTGTTCCTTATTCCCGATCTCCGCGGCCACCTGCGGCAAAAACACGCCCTGACGCCCGGCCCCGTCGCTGACAATGACCCCGTGTTTGCCCAATTCGATCATGGAGGCGTCCTTGACCTGTTGCGGCACGGACAGAACAGAGACCTCCACTTCAATGTCTTTTAATTCACCGGGCGTGACAGGCGCAAACCGCGGGTCTTGCGAGGCCGCGGCAACGGCCATGTCGCGGACCGTCTGGGACAAAGGTTTTTCCCCGATAAAGATACCGATACAGCCGCGCAATCGCCCGTGTTCTTTAAGGGTCACGAACGCGCCCTGCACCTGATTGAGCCGCGGGTCTTTTTCATCAAAATCCGGCGCATACCCCGTCCTAACAAATTGCTCAACGGTTTGCCGGGCAATGGCCAATAAACGGCCTTTCTGGGCCCGGGACAAAGGCGCGGATCCCGGTTTCTTGGAAATGATCGTTGACGAATAACCGACCACCCTGGTCTTGTCCCCTGTCACATCGCCGGAGTTGGCATACTTTAAAACCTGCGCATCATCCAATCCTCTTAAACGGGCGTATAAAAGCGCGGTCGTCACCGGCACGAAGCCGCACATTTCCATCTGCCCTGTCAGACAACCCTTGAATAGGGCGGACGCGTCCTCACGGCGCAGGGCTTCGAGCGTGCCGCCATCCATGCGCACGGCAAAATCATAATCGTGATGATGCGACATGTCAGAGGAGGCGATCACCAGAACATCCTGCCTGGTCCCGATGATCTTGTCCAGGGCCTTGGCCAAACGCTCGCACACGCCAAGATCCGCCTCCGGCCCGTACGGGCCGTAGGCCCGGAGGGGCTGGCCCATCAGGATCGGGACGATCTTCACTCCGGAAAACGTGCTCTGGATGAACGGCAATTGCACTTCCAGGGCGTGCTCCTGCTCAAATACTTCCGGCAAGAACCGAAATGCGGCGTCTTCTTTGATCAGCGCTTGGGCAAAGGGCTCATCCACATCCACGACGCCCAGCGGGGTCTTGAAACCGCCCTGCGGCCATACTGAAACACCTTCAAAGGGAAAAAAGTGGCTGGGGGCCAGAATAACGATAGTGGAATATTGATCGCGGGCCACGGCGTTGTAGCCGTAAGCCGCCACCCCGCCGGAATACGCGTAACCGGCGTGGGGGACGATCAGGACCTGGACCTTACGGTCGTCGGGGACCGGGCCTGTTTTACTTTTAAGGGCGGTGATGTCCGTGAACAGCTGCCCAGGGTCGGCGCTGTAAAACTGTCCGGCCACGTTAGGGGATTTGGTCGTGGACGCGGCCTGGGCCGGGACGGCCAGCATCCAAGCTAAATAAAAAAAGATGAAAAAACGCATATTTATCGTTGGGTGGACCGCTTGTCCAAAGAAAAACGCTGGGTTTTTACCAAATTGCGCAGCAGGACCATGAGGACCAGAAAACAAAAACTGTCAAAAACAATGATCTGCTGCGGCGTCACCTGGACCCACGACCCGAAACATCCGCAATGGTCCAAAGGCAAACCGCGCAGGAGGGCCTGGCCGACAACGACGATAAAAACAGCGAACAACATCAGCGCCCATCGCAGCGCCTTCATGGTCCACAATCCCAGCACGAGGAAAAGGCCGATCATCAGCTCAACCCAGGGCGCAACGACGGCCGTCAGGGTTTCCGCCCATCCAGGAAGCATTTGATAGGCCTGGACCACGTACAAAAAATTCTGGTACGGGTGGATGGCCTTTTCAAGGCCGGAAACCAGAAGAACACTGCCGACAACGATGCGCAATAAGGGAAATATCATTGGCTTGGGAAATATTGGTTGAGTTCATCCATCAGGGATTTTCCCCCGACGACCATTTTATGATTGATGAAATACGTCGGTGTCGACTGCACGCCCAGGGAACGGCCCTGGTCGCGGTCCCGCATCACCGTTTCTTCCACATCAGGAGAGGCCAGGCAACGCCGCAGGGCGGCTTCCTCCACCCCTGCTTCGCGGGCGAACTGCGTGAACATCCCTTCGGCGCTGATCAGATCCTTCCATTGCGCCTGGCGCTCAACGATCAAGTCATGCATCGGCCAGAATTTGCCCTGACGGCCCGCGCATTCAGCATAGGTGCTGGCGGTCATCGTATGACGGTGGATGGCCATCAAAGGAAAATACTTCATCTCAACACGGATATCCTTGGGATGAAGGGTATAAATTTTCTTGAGTTTGAGCGCCCCGTCGGCGCAGGCCGGACATTGAAAATCAATGAACTCAACGATCTGGACACGGGCCTTGAGGTCTCCTTTGGCGCGCATCCTGGACGGGTCCATCTGTCCGGCATACAACGACAAAAATATTTTTACGGCAACCACAACGATCAGCGCGCTACCAACAATGACAACGGTTAATTTCTTTCTGGACATAGCGTCACGCTCTTTTCGTTAAAATTGTTAAATGACGCAGTTTGGGGTTCAACCGCGGCTTCAACGCGGACGGCGATAACCGCCATTGCCAATTGCCAACCTTGGTCGCCGGAGTGTTCATGCGGCCCTCTTCCCCCAATCCCAGGACATCGGCCATGGGGATGATCACGGTATCGGCTTTGGAACGCATGAGCGCTTCGATCATGGCCCAGTGCAGGTCCGACGTGCGCGGGCGGCCTTTCAGAACAACGGCGATATTGGCCCGCTCGCGGGGACCGGCCTCTTTGCGAAACCAGCCCTGCACGGTGTTATTGTCATGGGTGCCCGTATAAACCACGCAATGACGCGCGTACCGGGCCGGCACGTGCGGATTGGTTTTGGGATCGTTGCCGAAAGCGAACAGCAGGACCCGCATCCCGGGAAAACCGAAACGGCGCATGAGCGCGGGCACGTCGGGAGTTATTTCTCCCAGGTCCTCGGCGATGATGGGCAGATGTTTGAATTGCCGGGCAAGGGCGGTGAAGAAATCCGCGCCCGGCCCCTTGACCCAGCGGCCGAACACCGCCAGTTTTTCATGCGCGGGGATCTGCCAGAAGCCCAAAAAACCGCGGAAATGGTCAATGCGCAAATGGTCAAAGAGGGCCAAATTATGGCGGATCCGCCTGACCCACCACCCGTATTTTTCCTTTTTCAATCTGGCCCAGTCATAGACCGGGTTGCCCCAGCGCTGGCCTGTCCTGGAAAAATAATCCGGCGGGCATCCACTGACGAACCGCGGGACAAGATCATGGTTGAGTTTAAAAAACCCCGGGTAGCGCCATACATCGGCGCTGTCATAATTGACATAAATAGGGATGTCCCCGATGATGCCGACCCCGTTGTCCTTCGCGTATTGTTTCAGGCGCTGCCATTGGCTGAAAAATAAGAATTGCACGAACCGGGCCTGGTCAACCGCGCGGATATGGGTCCGGACGAACCCTTTTAGCGCGCCAGGTTTGCGGCGCTTGAGGTTCGCCGGCCATTCGTTCCACGGCCTGGCGTTGAACACGAATTTAGCCACGGAAAAAATAGCATAGTCCTCAAGCCAATGGGCATGGACACGGCAAAAAACATCATAACCGCCTTTGTCCTTGAGTTTAGCCCACCGCGCATAGGCGCGGACGAACAGGCGTTCCTTGAACGCGGCCGCTTTCGCATGGTCCACGCGCAGGGCGTCAAACGCAGGGGCCTTCTTCAGATCAGACGCCGTCAAAAAACCGTCCATGACCATGAGTTGAGGGCTGATGAATAAAGGGTTGCCGGCAAAAGCGGACAAGGAACTGTACGGAGAATGCCCATTGATGCCGTCGGTGGGATTGACGGGCAGGATCTGCCAGAACGTCTGCCCGGCGGCTTTTAACGCGTCCACGAACGCATAGGCCCGGGGGCCCAGGTCCCCCACCCCGTAGGGGCAAGGCAGGGATGTGATGTGCATTAAAATGCCGCTGGCGCGTTGGCTCATGAGGGTGTGCGCACCTGAAGGATGTCCCCCAAATATTCAAAGATCTTCACCCAATGCAGCTGCGGATCAGCCACCCCGCCAAAGGCGGGGCCGGCGATATCCGGATAAACCGTATGGGCCATTTCAAAATAAACGTTCTGGGCTTCCCACAGGTCCAGGTCCAGGCTCAACCCCGTGAAAATCTCGAGAATGGCCGTGATCTTTGTCATCAGCAGGATGTCGTGGGGATGTTCGTTGAGCCGGCGCATCAGGCTGTTCAGCCGCTGGCTGGCGAGAAAACCGAAATTCGCCTGGTCGCGCTTGAACGCCCAGCGCTTCATCTCCTCCGCCAGGCCTTTGAGCCGGTCAATGTCCACGTCGTCTTTTTCCAACACAGCGCACACATCACGGTTGAGGATGAATTCAACGACGGTGATCAGCATGCGCGGCAAGGGCAGACGGCCTTCATTCTTGATCTGCATCAAAGGATAATGTTGTTCGTAAATATGGCGAAAACTGGTCTCGATGTCTTCCATCGCAGAGCGCAGGACCTGGTCAAGAATGTTCTGCTGTTCCTGCTTGAACAAATGCCACAGGGAATAATTCCGGGAACCAAAATAACGGTTGATGAGACCGATGACTTCCGGGATATTGCTCTCGGAAAAGGCCTCCGTAAGATCCCGCTGCATAGAGATGTAGTCCCCGGATTTGAAATAGCCCACCCCGCCGATGAAATTGTGGTCGCCCAGATGCAGGATGGCGAACTGGATGTCGGCGTTCTCTCCGGTGATCTCGGAAGCGACCCGGCCGCGGCCCACGGCCAAACGCTGGCGGCCCGCTTCCTTAAGGATATATTCCCCGGTCTTGACCGTATACGCGTACATGCGCGCTTGTTCCGGGTATTGCTCGAACAAAGACGTCATCGCGTAATGCGCCCCGACGCGCAAAAGGTCAACCACCGATGGGGCAACCATGGAACTGTAGATGACACCGCCGTTTTTCAGTTCCGGCGCATTGCTGGGTGCCTGCTCCAGGAGCCGCACGAACTCTCCTTCCACGTTGGTGGCGGCCGCTTCCTTGGCCAACTGGATGACCCGCGCGGCGTATTTGAGGATCTGCACCGTCTCAATGCCGGAGATCTCATTAAAAAACCACCCGCACGAGGTGTACATCAACAGGGCGTTGAACTGCATTTCCAGAAGTTTCAAAATGCGGATCTTTTCCTCTTCCGGCGGCACCCTGCCTAAATGTTCGCGCAAAAAACGATCCACGCATTCGGGACTCCGGTCGAGGACGGCATCGATATAGGCGTCACGCAAACCCCAAGGGTCGGATGTATACGCGGACATTTGCTGTTCATAAACGGGGGCCAGACGATCGCGCAGCCAGTCCAGGGCCTCCCGTAAAGGGGCGCGCCACCTCTGATGCCACCCGCTTTGGCCTCCCGTGGAACACCCGCAGTTGGAACGCCAGCGCTCAATGCCGTGGGGACAGCTCCAGGAACTGTTCTCCACGATCTGGACCTCATGGGTGACGGGGAATTTTTCCAGGAATTCACCATACACGGTCAATTGAGCCAGGGACCCCTGCTGGATGGAATGCAGGCAATAGGCCAGCGCCATGTCGCCGAACTTGTGGTGATGGCCGTAGGTTTCCCCGTCGGTGGCAATGTGCACCATCCGGGGGCCCGGGGCACGGGTGTCAGAGGCGCGGGTCAGCCGCCTGGCGAAATCCTCTCCATTATTGAGCAGTCCCTCAAAAGCGACGCCCCGGGCAATGGGGCCGTCATAAAAGAAAATATGGATGGTCCGCCCGGAAGGCAAACGGCACAAATACGCCACGCTCGGGTCCACGCTGTTTAACGCTACATCGCGCCAGAGCATGTCCTGGCCCGTGGATTTGACCCGTTTGGCCTGATGCGGGGCCAGAATGGTGAATTTTATCCCCTGCTCGGCCATGATGTCCAGGGTCTCCAGGTCAACGGCGGTCTCGGCCAGCCACATGCCCTCGGGTTTACGCTTGAAACGGTATTCAAAATCTTTGATGCCCCAGACCACCTGTGTCCGTTTGTCACGGCTGTTGGCCAAAGGCATGATGATGTGGTTGTACACCTGGGCCATGGCACTGCCGTGGCCGGAAAAATTCTTCTGGCTTAAAGCGTCAGCTTCCAGGATGTCCGCGTAGACCGCGGGGTCCTTGCGCTGCATCCAGGACAACAATGTGGGGCCGAAATTAAAACTGATCCTGGAATAATTATTGATGATATCGGAGATCTTATGCTTGTCGTCGAGAATGCGGGCGTGCGCGTTGCGCGCGTAGCATTCGACGGTGACCCGCTCGTTCCAGTCGTGGTAGGGGTAGGCGGAATCCTGGATCTCCACCTCTTGCAGCCACGGGTTTTCCCGCGGGGGCTGGTAAAAATGGCCGTGGATGCAGACAAAACGTTTCATTCGGCGCTCCTCAGGAACAGGATCCCCAACGGCGGGATGGTCAGAGAAAGAGAGAACGGCCGGCCGTGAAAAGGTTTGGGCCGGGCCTCTTTGGCGCCAAGGTTCCCCTGCCCGCTGCCGCCGTAAACAGACGCGTCGCTGTTAAGGACCTCGCGCCACACGCCGCTGGCCGGGACACCCACGTTGTAATCCTGCCAGGTCATGGGCGTGAAATTGCACACCGCCGCGATGACGCTTTTGCCGTCCGCGCTTTTGCGCAAAAAACTGATGACACCCTGTTGATAGTCATTCAGGTCTATCCATTCAAAACCGTCGGGGGTGAAATCGCGCTCAAAGAGCGCCGGCTCTTTGGTGTACAACGCGTTGAGGTCCTTGACCCAGCGCTGGACGCCCTGATGCGGGGCATGGTCCAGCAAATGCCAGTCCAGACTTTTCTCGTGCTTCCATTCATCCCGCTGGGCGATCTCGGCGCCCATAAATAATAATTTCTTGCCTGGATGGGCGAACATATAACCCAGCAATAAACGCAAACTGGCGAACTTTTGCCAATCATCACCGGGCATCTTGGAGACCAGGGCGCCCTTGCCGTGCACCATCTCATCGTGCGAAAGCGAAAGAAGGAAATTCTCGGTAAAAGCGTAATAAAAACTGAAGGTCAGTTCATTGTGGTGGTATTTGCGGTAAACAGGGTCTTTGGACATGTATTCGAGGGTGTCGTGCATCCAGCCCATGTTCCATTTGAGACCAAAGCCCAGCCCCCCCACGTCCACCGGACGCGAAACCCCCGGCCACGCCGTGCTTTCTTCCGCGATCATCTGTACGTCGGGAAAATGGGCATACACGGTCGCGTTAAGGCGGCGCATGAAATAAATGGCGTCAAGATTTTCCCGGCCGCCGTAATGGTTGGGGATCCATTCCATGGGCTTGCGCGAATAGTCGAGATACAGCATGGACGCCACCGCGTCCACACGCAAGCCGTCAATATGATATTGATCGAACCAGAACATGGCGCTGGAGATCAAAAACTCGCGCACCTCATGCCGGCCGTAATTGAAAATATAACTGTTCCAGTCGGGATGGAAGCCCTTTTTGGGATCGGCATGCTCAAACAGGTGCGTGCCGTCAAAATAGGCCAGGCCGTGCCCGTCGCAGGGAAAATGCGAAGCGACCCAGTCCAGGATGACGCCGATGCCGTTCTGGTGCAAAGCATCCACCAGAGCCATAAAATCCTGCGGGGTGCCGTAGCGGCTCGTCGGGGAGAAATACCCCAGCGTCTGATAACCCCATGACCCGTAAAACGGGTGTTCCATCACGGGCAGAAATTCAACATGGGTGAAACCCATTTCTTTCAGGTAAGGAACAAGGTGATGGGCCAATTCGCGGTAGGAAAAAGGACGGTTGCCTTCCTCAATGACGTGTTTCCAGGAACCCAGATGCATCTCGTAAATGGACATGGGTGCGGCGAGGCTGTTGCGGGCACGGCGCTGGGCCATCCATGGGCCATCGCCCCATGAATAGGACAGGTCCCAGACCACCGAGGCGGTTTTGGGCGGCGCCTCGTTAAAGAACGCGAACGGGTCCTGTTTTTCAACCTGGTAAAAATCGCTGTTGGAAACGATGTAAAACTTGTAGAGCGCGCCTTTGGCCACGCCCGGGAGAAACCCTTCCCAGACCCCGGACGAGTCCCCGCGGCACGTCAAGGGATGCGCGTTGCGGTCCCAGCCGTTGAAATCCCCGATGACCGAAACGGACTTGGCGTTGGGGGCCCAGACGCCGAAACGCGTCCCGGCCACACCGTCGAGGACCATGGGATGGGCGCCCAATTTTTCGTAAAGTTTGAAATGGCTGCCCTCTTTAAAAAGATAGATGTCGTGGTCGGTGAGCATGGAGTTCATTATAGTATGTGCCCACGGGGGCTTCAATCAAATTTGGCCGTATTTAAATGAGGTCACAACTTACGGAACGAAGTGAACGTAAGTTGTATGACCGAATTTATCCCGAGCGAAGCGAGGGATCTCCATCTTTGATCCCTAAAAATAGACGGAGATCATTCATGGGCTGGATGTTAATGATGACCGGCACAAAGCCCGGGGCGTTTTGCAGTTGCTGCAACATGGCGGGGTCGATGTAAAACTTAATTTGCCCTCCGGAACTCCTAGTTTGCAAATATAAATTGGCGGGGGTTAAATCAATACCACCCTTTTTCATCAGCATAGCACGATCAATAATACTGCTATTTGATCCTTGTTGTTGTTTCATAATACTCAACCTTGCCTGCACTGCCGGCTCCTGGAACCGTTGGTCAAGGGCAAGGTCATTATTAACCGTCACCACCGCTACAGTTTCATAACCGGTCCTCTGATTAAGCCGTTCGGTCAACTCCCGGACCGTCAATTGCCCCTGCTCCGCTAACCCGTTTAGGATCTCAAGCAACAGGTCACGCCGCGCCTTGACCGCTTCACGGTCGATGCTCTCCTTGCTCAACCTTGCCTGCACTGCCGGCTCCTGGAACCGTTGGTCAAGGGCAAGGTCATCTCTGATCGTCTGCATCAGCACAGTTTCATAACCGGTCCTCTGATTAAGCCGTTCGGTCAACTCCCGGACCGTCAATTGCCCCTGCTCCGCTAACCCGTTTAGGATCTCAAGCAACAGGTCACGCCGCGCCTTGACCGCTTCACGATTTCTACCAGTGGATGCCATCGCCATATCCACCTGCACCACTTGGGCATGGTCAAGATTCTGGTTGGTAATGACAATCTTGTCATGGGTAACTGTCATGGCTTCATCCATCTTTATCGCCATGAGCATCCCCCCCGAAAAATACTTTCTTGGGATCATCTGTTGGGTTTGCGGGTCTTGCTCTTCTTTGATGTAGTTGTAGACCCCTTTCTTGAAGGCGGTGAGGTATTGCTGGTAGATAGTTTCTGGATTCCCGACAGAAGATTTCGGGAATGACAATCCATTCACTTTATTTTTGTCGGTGTAAACCTTGTTAAGAATGCTGTCCTTGATCTTCTTCTTGTACCAAGTGGCAAGGATAAGGGAGTTGTAGACCTGACGGAGTTGGGCGAAGTTCTTGTTCTCGTTGACTTCCTTGGTCAGGGCTGGGATTACTATTTCACGGACGATTTGACTGCCT
>JAUSEK010000005.1 GCA_030650275.1 Candidatus Omnitrophota bacterium
TTTGGTGCAAAAACGCGGGACCTTGATGGAAGAGGCCGCGAAAGAAACCAAAGGCGCCATGGCCGCGGTCATCGGTTTTGATAAGGATCAACTGGCCGCCATTTGCCGCCAAACCGGGGCAGAGGTGGCTAATTTTAATTCCAAAGAACAGATCGTCATCACCGGCCATGCCGATAAGGTGGAAGCCGCCATTGAAGCCATTAAGGCCGCCGGCGGGCAGAAGGTGATCCCTTTGACCGTCAGCGGTGCGTTCCATTCTTCTTTGATGGCAGGCGCGGCCGAAAAATTCAAGGCCGTCCTTGCCCACGCGGCTATTCACCCGACAGGTATCAAGGTGGTCAGCAATGTCAATGGCCGGCCCGGGGAAAGCGCAGAGGAAATCCGCGCCAATTTAGTCCAACAGATCACGGCGTCCGTGCAATGGGTGGCGTCCGTGGAATATATCATCAGCCAGGGCGTGACGCATTTTATTGAAATAGGCCCCGGCAAGGTCCTCAAAGGACTGGTCCGCCGTATCAATTCCGATGCCGTTGTCCATAACATCGAAAAGCCCGCGGATATCGACTATGCCCATTTCCTCTAAAGACGTTCAATACATCGCTGCTTTGGCCAGGATCCATATTCCTCCGGAGAAACTGGACCTGTTTTGCGCTGAATTGGGTGGCATCCTCAAATACGTTGAACAATTGCAAAAATTGAACCTGGATGATGTCAAACCCACCAGCCATGCCGTGCCTTTGACCGACGCGCTTCGGGAAGATATTGTCCGGCCGTCCCTAGACCATCAAGAAGCGCTCAAGATGAGCGTTGAGCAAAAGGACGGCTGTTTCAAAGTGCCCCTTGTCATCGAATGAGCCCGCATTGTTTGACCGCCCACGCGCTTCTGGACCTGTTCAAATCCTCCAAGGTCACCCCTCAAGAGGTTTTTGAGGATGTCTCCGCCCGTGTTAAATTGGTGGATGCTAAAATCCACGCGTATATCCATCCGGCGCAAAAACCCTCCTTTGCCGCAGGTGCTTTTCCCATTCCCATCGGCATCAAGGACAATTTGTGCACCATCGGGGAAGAGATCACCTGCGGTTCCAGGATCCTGAAAGGTTTTCGTCCGCCCTATGATGCCGCGGTCGTTGAGAAGATCAAACGTTCCGGCGGTTTGATCGTCGGCGTTGCCAACATGGATGAATTTGCGTTCGGTTCTTCAACAGAATCATCCTGTTATGGTCCGACGTTCAATCCCTGGGACCTAAGCCGGGTGCCGGGCGGCTCCAGCGGCGGGTCCGCGGCCTGTGTGGCGGCCGACGAGGCCGTGTGGGCTTTGGGGTCGGATACCGGCGGTTCCATACGCCAGCCCGCTTCTTTTTGCGGCATCGTGGGCATGAAGCCCACCTATGGCCGCGTGTCGCGTTATGGACTGATCGCTTTTGCTTCCAGTTTGGACCAGATAGGGCCTTTGACCAAGGATGTCACGGATTGCGCGCTGTTGATGAACATCATTGCCGGTTATGACGAGCGCGATTCTACCTCGGTCAATGTGCCAGCGCCCGACTACACCAAGGCCCTTATCAAAGATATTAAGGGCATGACCATTGCTATTCCTAAAGAGGCATTTGTGGAAGGACTTGACCCCGAAGTACGCAAGGCAGTTGAGGACGCTGTCGCGCTTTTGCGGAAACTGGGGGCAAAGATCAAAGAGGTGTCTTTGCCGCATACGCCCTATGCCGTGGCGGCCTATTACATCGTGGCCACGGCCGAGGCGAGTTCCAACCTGGCCCGTTTTGACGGGGTGCGTTACGGCTTAAGGGTTTCGCCCAAAAAAGTCCGCAAGAACGCTTTGATCGACATGATCGAGGAGACCCGCAGTCAGGGCTTCGGCAACGAGGCCAAACGCCGCATCATGCTGGGCACCTACGCGCTTTCGTCGGGATATTACGATGCTTATTATTTGCGCGGGCAAAAGGTACGCACCTTGATCAAAGGGGATTTTGACGCGGTGTTCCAGGATTGTGACGCTGTGCTCACCCCCACATCGCCGACAACGGCTTTTAAGATAGGAGAGAAGACAAGCGACCCGCTGTCCATGTACCTGTCCGACATTTATACCATTCCGGCGAATTTGGCCGGGGTCCCGGCCCTGTCCGTGCCTTGCGGATTTTCCAAACAAGGACTGCCGATCGGTTTGCAATTGACCGCCAAGGCCTTCGCCGAAGAAACATTGCTGCGCATCGCTTATACGTATGAACAGAATACCGAGTGGCATTTAACGAAACCAGCAATATAAGGTAGCACCTGCCTTCTCCTGAGAAGGCATCCCGAGAAGGCAGGTGCTACCTTCTGGCATATGTCTCAATTTGAAACCGTTATAGGGCTTGAAGTCCATTTGCAGTTGAGCACGGCCACCAAGATATTCTGCGGCTGTGCCAACCGATACGGCTGTGGGCCCAACACCAATGTGTGCCCCGTATGCCTCGGCCTGCCCGGCTCTTTGCCGGTGCTCAACAGTCAGGCCATGCGTTATGCCATCACAGCGAGCCTGGCTTTGAACGCCCGCATCAACGGGTTCGTTAAATTTGACCGCAAAAATTATTATTATCCCGACCTGCCCAAGGGCTATCAGATCTCCCAGTATGATTTTCCCATTGCCAGCGACGGGTATTTAGAGGTCAAGACCAAGGACACGTCGGCCAGGGTCCGTATCAAACGCGCGCACCTGGAAGAGGACGCGGGCAAACTGATGCATGACAATGCCGCCGGATGTTCTTTGGTGGATTATAACCGCACGGGAACGCCTTTGCTGGAGATCGTCACCGAACCCGATATCCGTTCGCCGCAGGAGGCGTATGATTATCTCAATACCCTTAAGTTGAATCTGCAGTATTTGGGGATCTCTGATTGCGACATGGAAAAGGGGAGTTTGCGTTGTGATGCCAACGTGTCCATACGTCCCATCGGGGCAACGGCATTCGGGACCAAGGCCGAATTGAAGAACATGAATTCGTTCAAGGCGGTCAAGGCCGCGCTGGAGTATGAGGTCACCCGTCACCGGCAGATGGCCATTTCCGGCGGCAGGATCGTCCAGGAAACGCTGTTGTGGGATGATATCAAGGGCGTGACCGTGCCCATGCGTTCTAAGGAAGAGGCGCATGATTACCGGTATTTTCCGGATCCTGACCTGGTACCGTTCACGCTGGACCCTGCTTTTGTGGATTCCCTGCGCGCCGAATTACCGGAATTGCCGCTCCAAAAACAGGAACGTTTTAAAGAGCAATACGGCCTGAATGATTATGATTCCTTTATTTTGATATCCGACAGGTCCATCTCTGAATTTTTTGAACAATGCGCGTTGCTGTATCAAAATCCTAAAAATATAGCCAACTGGATCAGCGGACCGTTATTAAAGGAGATCAATCAACGCAAATGCGTTTTGACCGATCTGAAATTAACATCGGAAAATTTTGTCAATTTGATCAAGAGCGTGGATAATGGTGTTGTCAGTAATCTGGTCGGCAAGGATGTTTTGACCGCCATGCTTGATCAAGGCCGGTCGGCCGATGTTATTATTCAGGAAGGCGGCTGGGCGCAGGTGTCCGATGATTCCGCTTTGACGGTCATCGTGGATGAGGTCATTGCTCAAAATCCGTCGGTGGCGGCCCAGATCAAAGAGGGCAAGGCCAACGCGGTGGGATTTCTGGTCGGCCAGGTCATGAAGAAAAGCAAGGGCAAGGCCAACCCTAAAAAATTAAGTGAATTGATCACACGGAGGATCAGCAATGGTTAAAAAACGTTTCGCGGCAGGGTTGGTCATAGTTTTTTTATTTTCCGCCGCGACTTTGACATTATCCGCCGTCCAGGGTAAGGAAGACCTTTATTCCAAGGTTGAATTGTTCAGTTATGCTTTGACCACGATCCAGTCCGAATATGTGGACGAAAAAACTCCCAAGGACCTCATTTACGGTTCTTTGAAAGGAATGCTTTCTTCGCTTGACCCACACAGCCAGTTCCTGGACCCGCAGGATTATAAAGACCTGAAAACCGAGACGCAGGGAAAATTCGGCGGTCTGGGCATTGAGATCACCATCAAGGACAGTTTGCTGACCATCATCACACCCATTGATGATACGCCGGCGTGGCGGGTGGGATTAAAACCGGGGGACCGCATCGTCAAGATTGAAAAAGACCTGACCCGCGACATGACCCTCGATGACGCGGTCAAGAAATTGCGCGGGGACCCCGGCACCGACGTGCATATCACCATCCTGCGCGAGAGCGAAAGCCTCATTAAGGATTTTACCATCACCCGCGAGATCATCCATGTGCAGGACATCAAGGATCCCCATGTGATCGAGGGCGGTATCGGGTATATCCGTTTGACCGAATTCCGGGAGGACTCCCACAAGGAATTCAGGGAAGCCATTAAGAAATTAAAAGGCGAGGGCGCCGACAGTTTGATCATTGATCTGCGCAATGATCCCGGCGGGCTTTTGAACGTCGCGATCAAGATCTCCGAGGAGTTTTTGCCGGCGGGACAAACCATCGTGTCCACCAAAGGGCGCCACGCGTCCCAGGACTCCATTGCCAAGTCCGGTAATGTCCATGGCGAATTCTTGGACTGGCCCATGGTTGTCCTCATCAATGAAGGCAGCGCTTCGGCCAGCGAGATCTTTGCAGGTGCAATGAAAGACAATAAGCGCGCGGTCATCGTGGGGGCAAAGTCGTTCGGCAAGGGGTCTGTGCAGTCGGTGATCCCGCTTCCCGACGGTTCCGGCCTGCGGCTGACCACGGCCAAGTATTTTACGCCTTCCGGCATATGCATCCATGGCATGGGCATCACTCCGGATGTGGTTGTTGAGCGTGTTTATCCGAAAGAGGAAAAAGACGACGATAAGGACAAGAAGAAGGAAAATGGCAGGGACGACCTGGACAAGATATTCTCTGACGTCCAGAAGAAAGACGCCAAGGATGCCGCTGACAGCGTCCGGAAATCCAAAGAAGCGGATCAGAAAAAGAAAGACGATGCCGACAATCAGTTGCAAAGCGCTCTCAACGTCATGAAAGGCCTCAAGGTGTATCGCGGATTTACCGCCGATCATTGATGGTTCGACCACGAAAAAACCCCTCCGGCGGCAAGAACAAAAATGATCTGAAGACAACGGTCATCATTGTTCTTTTTTGTCTGGCCGCGGCACAGGCCTTTTTATTTTTCCATGCCAGGAAGCAAGGCGCTCCCGGGGCGATCAAGGCCGCGGCTGGCCAAGCCAAAATGGTCTCCGCCAAAGGCGGATCCGCCTCCGGCGGAAAGGCCGTGCCAGGATCAGCGGGCAAGATCGCTTTTATCATTGACGATTGGGGCTATGCCATGCACAATTGCAAATTCCTTAAAGAGATCACGGCGCCCCTGGCCGTGGCGGTGCTCCCCAATTTGAGGTATACGGACGACATCATGAAATGTGCCGACGTTTACGGCAAGGACATCATGCTCCATTTGCCTTTGGAGCCGTATGCCAACGGCGACCATTATCCTGACAATTATCTGATCACAACGGCCATGAAGCCCTCCAAGGTCATTGCGATGGTGGACGGGACGCTGGCCAAAATGCCTTTGGTGCAGGGGGTCAACAATCACATGGGTTCCAAGGCCACGGAGGACAGGGAGCTCATGAAGATCATTTTTAAACGCCTTAAGAAAAGGGGTTTGTTCTTTGTGGACAGCATGACAGCGCATCATTCCATCTGCGGCGAACTGGCACGGGAGATGGGCATGCCGTTCGCTTCGCGCGACGTGTTCTTGGACAATATTAACACCAGAGAAGCGATCAAGAAACAGATCATGGAGCTTGCCAAAAGGGCGCGCAAAAAGGGTTATGCCGTTGCCATCGGTCATGACCGTGCATTGACCATGCAGGTCCTCAAAGAAGAGATCCGGACCCTGGAAGACCAGGGCTTTGAGATCGTGCGCGTCAAAACCCTCCTGAAAAATCAATAAAATTGACTATGCATATTTTAGGCATTGAAACATCCTGCGACGAAACCGCGGCCGCCGTGGTCGTTAACGGACGTGACGTGCTCTCCAGCGTCGTTGCCACCAGTTTGCCGGACCACCGCCGTTTCGGCGGCATCATTCCCGAGATCGCGTCCCGCCGCCAGATCGAATGGATACAACCCGTCGTGGGCAGTGCTTTGTCCAAAGCCGGGGTGACCCTCAAAGACCTTGACGCCATTGCTGTGACGAAGTCCCCCGGACTGATCGGTTCATTGCTTGTCGGGTTGTCATTCGCCCGTGCTTTGGGCCACGCTTGCGGTAAACCCGTCATTGAGGTTGACCACATCCATGCGCACGCTTATTCCGGTTTTTTGAATTTTTCCTCCCCCGACAGACCGTCACTGCCCGCCGTTGCCTTGGTTGTTTCCGGCGGACACTCCAGCATTTTTTATATTAAAGATCCCGCGCATTTTCAATTATTGGGCCAGACACGCGACGATGCGGCCGGCGAGGCCTTTGACAAGGTGGCGCGCATTCTGGAATTGGGTTATCCGGGCGGTCCGGCCATTGACCGTTTGGCGCAAAAGGCCGGCAGTTCGGATATCCGTTTCCCCCAGGCGCCTTTAAAAGGCACGTTTGATTTTTCGTTCAGCGGGGTCAAGACCGCGGTTTTGTATTACACGCGTGATCACCGCGCTTTGCCGCATTTTTCTTCGGCCAAGGTCGCTTATGCTTTTCAGGAAAGCGTTGTTGGAGTGCTGGCGGAAAAGGCGTTTGAGGCCTGCCGTGTCAAAAAAGTCAGGCATTTGCTCATCGGAGGCGGGGTGGCGGCCAATTCCGCTTTGCGCCGGCGTTTGAAGGACATGTCCGTCCGGTCCGGTATTGCCGTGCATATTCCGCCCATACCTTTGTGTTTAGACAATGCCGCCATGATCGCCGGACTGGCCTATCATCTGAAACCAAAGGTTGGACGTTGACAGTGTTTATAGAAAGCGTATATTGTTAGTAGGGGCGATCCTTGTGATCGCCCGCATATGGGGCGAATACAAGATTCGCCCGTACACAAGGGGGGTAATTCTATGGCCTTTAACCGCCGCGATACCAAAGAAGTTGTGCAGGAAAAGATCATTGAGATCAACGCGCAGATGAAAGGGGAAATGGTTTTTTCTGAACCGGTGAATTTGAAGATCAACGGCCGTTTTTCCGGCCATCTGGATACCAAGGGCACGCTGACCATCGGTGCCAGCGCCCAGGTGGATGCCAATATTACCGGTGAGAACATTGTGGTCGCGGGCAGGGTCAAGGGCAATGTGCTGGCCAGGAAAATGCTGGTGCTGATGCCCACGTCGGTATTGACCGGGGACATTGCGACACCGAAGCTGAACATCGTTGAGGGCGCCGTATTCCAGGGCCGCTGCCAGATGCTGGAAGATTTTTTGAACGCCGATGACCTGGCCCAGTATCTGGAAATAGAGGTTCCCGTCCTCCTGGAATTAGCGCAAGGCGGTAAGATCCCCGCGTTCAAAGAGGGGGATGTTTGGAAATTTGAGCGGGCCAAGATCGACCAGTGGGCCGTGACAACCAGGGTCAAAGCATGAGCAGTCAATACATCACGGTCCGGGAGTCCGCCCAGGCCTTGGGTGTTTCCGAGAAAAAGATCACGGACCTCATTGAGGCCGGCCATTTGCAGGCCTACCGCATCGCCGACCAGTTCCTGCGTTTAAAAAGGAGCGAGGTGATGCAGGTTGGCGTCAGCGGTCAGGTCGCGCGCGAGAAGGCGAGCCACGAATACACCGCGGGCGAACGCGTCCGTGATTTCTTTTATTTCAACGATTTTTACCTCTTCGCGGGCGTGGTCATCGCCGTACTTTTGTACATCATTTTCTTCACGTCTTAGCCCCTACAAAACGCTTGCTAATCCTTATTTTCTCGTCTAAAATTAACTTTCTTTAAAATTTAATTTCCGGCGGGGTAGCTCAGCCTGATAGAGCAATCGGTTCATACCCGATCGGTCGGTGGTTTAAATCCACTCCCCGCCACCATTTCTTCCCATGAAACACATCTGGATATTATCAGCCCTGTGCGGGTTTTTGTACCTTGCCGGCAATTCTTCTGTGCCGCTGACAGATCCCGACGAAGTTTTTTATTCGCTGACCGCCCGGGAAATGTCGGCCAAAGGCGACGCACTGACCCCGTACATTTTCAACCAGCCCCAGTTCGAAAAACCAATTTTTATTTATTGGCTGTTGAACAGCGCCTGCGCATTGCTCGGCCCGACGCCTTTTTCCGCCCGTTTTTTTCCCGCTGTCTTTGCGTGGTTGGGCGTCTTGGGGCTTTACTTTCTGGCCCGTCTTGGTTTCAAGGATGAGTCCAGGGCTTTCTGGTCCGCCGTGGCCCTGGCCACCGCCGGATTTTATTTTGCCCTGGCCAAGACCGTGTTCACGGACATGGTCTTTTCGGTCTTTATTTTGTATTCTTTATTGTTTTTTTATTACGCTTTTGACCGGCCCGGCCGCAAAGGGCAAGGCATTCTCGGATTTTATTTTTTTGCCGCGCTGGCAGTCCTGACCAAAGGGCCGCTGGGGTTCCTGATCCCCGCACTGGCCGTCATTTTATTTTTGATGTATCGCGGCCAACTCCATTGGCTGCGTGACCGGCGCGTCATGACCGGTTTCTTATTGGGCCTGGCGGTCGCTTTGCCGTGGTACGTTTTTATGTTCACCCAATACGGCAACGCTTTTATTCATGAGTTTTTTACCAATGACCATTGGCGCCGCCTCATCGAGGCCGAGCATAAGGGCAATGACCGCTGGTTTTTTTATCCAACGACCATCCTGTGGGGCATGTTCCCATGGACATTGTTTGTCGCGGCCGGTTTTGCCGGGACCTACCGGCGGTTAAAAGACCATCCCGGGGTCTTTGACCATTTCCTTTTGAGCTGGTTTTTGGTGGTCTTTGTCATTTTTCAATGCGCCCATTCCAAATTGTCCAGTTACATCCTGCCTGTTTTTCCGGTTTTGGCTTTGCTGGCCGGGGACGTGATCGGCAGATGCGCTGCCGCGGGCAGGCAGAAGGGGGTCCGCGTGATGCTGCTGGTCACGGCAGCTTCGTTTGTGCTCTTAGGCATGGCCTTTCTCGTGCTCAGGCATTTGTATCAATCCTATGTGCCGTCGCCTTTGCCCGGGTATTTCCTGTCCGCCCTTTTTATCACGTGGGGAGGATGCATCGTGACCCTGGTCTTAAAAGAAAAGCTCAAAGAGGCATTGTCGGTGCTGGCCCTCATGGGCGTGCCTTTTTTGATCGCTCTTTTCCTGTTGCGCCACGACCTTGAGCCCTATGTGTCTTCCTACGGCGCCGCGCAATATCTGCCGCGCCAGGAGATCTTTAAAACCACGATCCTCTCCAGCAAGCCCTACGCCCGCGGCCTGCGTTTTTACACCGGACAGGACATCGCTGTCATGGATATTAACGGCAGAAATTATTTCAGCCCGCATCCCATTCCCATTTTGAATACTTTGGATAAGCTGAAGGAATTCCTGCGGGAACAAAAACGAACATACGCGGTTTTGAAGAAAGGCGCGTATAATACGGTGTCCACGCTGGATCCGGCCCGTTTTAAGGTCACGCTTTTGGGCCGATACGGTTTGGAATATGTCCTGACGGTGGAATACCTTGGGAATTCATAGAGGACCATGTTAAATTTATTTTTATTTTTGGTTCTTACATTCACCCCTTTTGCGGTTTGGGGCCGACCTGTTGATGACCTGATCAATTTTTCCAAGAAACAGGAAGAAGGTCTCATTGTTAAAGTGGTCAATACGGACCTGGTGGTTTTAGAGAACGGCCATCGGCTGAAACTGATCGGCATTGAATCCGCCGGTTTGCCTCCCAGAAAATACGTTCAGTTCGATAAAAATGGCATTCCCATTGAAGAAAAAGAGGAGGCGACCATTCCTTTGGAAGAGCAGGCCTTGACCTATGCCCAGGAGATCATGGAGGGCAAGAAGGTCAAGATCGAATATGATGTTGAATCCATCGATCCCGCGGGGCATCGCTTCGCGTATGTTCATTTATCCAACGGCCGCATGGCCAACACGGAACTTTTGCGCCAGGGGTTCGTCTATTTGAAGATCCGTCCACCCAATATCAAGCATGCCGCCGAACTGCGCGCGGCCTATCAAGAGGCCAAACGCGAACAGCGCGGTTTCTTAGGCGATTAACTGTCCATGGACCTGACTTCCAGAGTCCTTTTTGATATCCGCAACGATCATTTGGTCAAACCGGGAAGTTTGCTTGTCCTGGGCGTTTCAGGCGGCGCGGATTCCGTGTTTTTGGCCCATTGCCTTCACCGGCTGCGCCACGAGCTGTCCGTGCGTCTGCACATCGCGCATTTTAACCATCAATTGCGCAGGAGTTCTGACAGGGACCAGAAATTCGTCGAGGACCTCGCCCGGCGTTTGAATGTTCCCATCACCGTGGCAAACCGCGGGGGACATCCCGGTCTTTCTAAATTGTCAGAGGATGCGGCCCGGCGCAAGCGTTTTGCGTTCTTCGCGAAAGTGGCTGCGGCCACCGGGGCGCAAGCCGTGGTCCTGGCTCATACCGAAAACGATCTGGCGGAAACTGTTTTGATGCGTTTATTGAGGGGGACGGGTCTTTACGGCTTGCGGGGGATCCTGGCTGAACGCCGTATGGGGGGCATCACCCTGATCCGTCCGCTCATCAGGGTCACGCGTTCCTCCATTGAGAGTTATTTGCGGAAACATAAATTAGAGCATTGCACGGACGAGACCAATGCCCGTCCGGTCTATCTGCGCAACAAGGTCCGGCTGGAATTGATCCCGTATTTGTCACGGCTGAATCCCAAGATCCATTCGGTTTTAGTGGATATGGCCCATACGGCGTTGGACGACTATGATTACCTTGAGTCCCAGGCCAGACAACGTTTAAAAGAAAGTGTTGTCAGTTCGCCCCAAAGAGTTAAAATAAGGACTAAAAATTTTACGGCGTCGCATCCGTCCCTGCGCCGTCTTATGCTGCGTCTGGCCTTTGAACGCCTGACAGGGGACACCCGCCAGTTGACGTGCGCGCATGTTTTGGCTGTTGAGGACATGGTCAAGGGCGGCCCATGCGGGGCCGAGGTCCATTGGCCAAGGTCCGTTGTTGTGATGAAGACCCGGAATTTTATAGAGATCCATTTATGAACAGGACCTTTGCGCTGATATTATTTTTTGGGTTATTTGTCTGCGCGGCCTATGCCCAGCAAAGCGCGCCTGCCGATGATGGTCCGGTCAAAGAATTTTTTGATAACGGCGCGCCCAAGTCGGAAAAGACCTTTCGCAACGGCCAACTCAACGGGCCATTGCGTGAGTATTATCCCAATGGCAATCTGGTCAACGTGGGCACCTACAAGGACGGGCAGATCAACGGTGTTTTTAAGTCCTATTACGAGGACGGGGCCGTGTTCCTGGAAAAAAATTTTGCCAAGGGCCAATTGCAGGGGACAGCCAAGGAGTATTATCCCAACGAGGTCCTCAAGAGTTGGGAGAATTACCAGAACGATGTCCTCAATGGCCTCAATCAGTATTTTTATCCCAACGGCAATTTGAAATTGGTCATGAATTTCAAGAACGGAAAACTCAAGGGCCTGACCCGCGAGTACAATGAGGACGGGTCGCTGAAAAACGAGATCAATTACGAGGATGACCATGTTGACGGCGTTTCCAAGGAATACGGTCCCAACGGCGCTTTGTACGCGGTATGGGCTTATAAGATAGACCAGAAGGACGGCGTCTCCCGCACGTTCTATCCCAATGGGCAGCCGGAATGGGAGATGAGCTTCAAGGACGGCAATATTGACGGGACCAATAAGAAATTCGCTAAAGACGGCAAGCTTTTGATCGAGGCGCCTTACAAGAACAACCAGTTTGACGGCATCGTCAAGGAGTATCATCCGACGGGCAAGCTCAAAAGTGAATGCCGATATGTTGACGGGAAAAAAGACGGGCTATGCCGTGAATTCCACGATAACGGCAATCTATGGGTTGAGTGGAATTACAGGAATAATTTGAAGGAAGGCCCAGCCAAGGAATATTCACAGGAAGGCCTGTTGTGGATGATGGTCAATTTTCAGAACGATCAAAAGACCGGGGCCATGAAAGAATTTTATGAGAATGGTTCCGTCAAACAGGAATGGGTGATGGAAAACGGCAAGGAGAACGGCCCCAGCCGTTCGTATTATAATACCGGGGAATTGATGACCGAATCCACCTACAGGGACGGCCGGCTCAACGGCGTCGTGAATTTGTATAAAAAAGACGGCGATCTTGCTTATATTGACACCTACCAGGCCGGCATTAAAGAAGGCCGCCAGGTCGTCAGCGACCGACAGGAGAAGAAATAAATGGCTCAATTGAATTCGAACGCGTCCAGGAAACCGCCGCGGCCCGGCCGCAGCCGTCCGCCCAACGGTAATTTTATGATCTGGGTCTTTTTGGGCATGGTCATGGTGATGTTCATGATCCAGCGGGAAGGCAAATACTCTTTGAAGACCAAGGAGTTCACTTACAGCGAGTTTTATACGCTTCTCAAGGACAATGCCCAAAATCCCCAGATCAAGAAAGTGCAATTGACCGAAGGGCTGGAAAATACGGTCAAGGGGCTTTTGGCCGACGGTACGGAATTTCGGGCCAATATTCCGCAAAAGGATGATGACCTGGTCAAATTGATGCGCGACAATATCCCGGAAGTATCGGTGGTACCGCCGGAACTGTTCTGGAGCCAGTTGTTTTTCCAGCTGATCCCTTTTTTGGGGATCTTTCTTTTGATCTGGTTCGTGTCTTACCGCGGCAGCCAGATGGGCAATAAAATCTGGGCCTTTGGCAAGTCGCGCGCCCAGGTCGCCGGTACAGGCAAGATCACGTTCAATGACGTTGCCGGCGTGGACGAGGCCAAGGAAGAATTGCAGGAGGTCATTGAATTCTTAAAAGAGCCCAAAAGGTTTGAGCGTTTGGGAGGCAAGATCCCCAAAGGCGTTTTGCTCATCGGCCCTCCGGGGACCGGCAAGACGCTGTTGGCCAAGGCCGTGGCCGGCGAGGCCGGGGTGCCGTTTTATTCGTTGAGCGGTTCGGATTTCGTGGAAATGTTCGTGGGGGTTGGTGCTTCACGCGTACGCGATCTGTTCGAACAGGGCCGCAAGGCCTCGAAGGTATCAGGGAAAGGGGCCATTATTTTCATTGATGAGATCGACGCGGTGGGCCGCCAGCGTTTTGCAGGCATCGGCGGCGGCAATGACGAACGCGAACAGACCCTGAACGCGTTATTGGTTGAAATGGACGGGTTTAATTCCGTCAGCGGGCTTATCTTGATCGCGGCCACGAACCGTCCGGACACCCTGGACCCAGCGCTGATGCGTCCCGGACGTTTTGACCGCCAGATCGTTGTCGGATTGCCGGATATCAACGGCCGTGAAGGTATTTTGAAAGTCCATACGAAAAACATCAAGTTGTCCGAAGACGTAAATTTGCGGCGTATCGCCCAGCAAACCGTATATTTTTCCGGAGCGGACCTGGCTAACGTGTGTAATGAAGCCGCGCTGTTGGCGGCCCGGCACAATAAGGAGAAGGTCGGCATGGAAGAAATGCTGGCCGCGGTCGAGCGCGTGACCATGGGCCCCGAGAAGAAAAGCCGTGCTGTTTCCAAGAAAGAAAAAGAAATGACCGCTTATCACGAGGCAGGCCACGCCTTATTGTCGCTGTTGGTCGAGGAAGTGGACACCTTCACCAAGGTGTCCATCATCCCGCGCGGCATGGCCGGCGGTTACACCCTGACGCCCCCCACAGAGGACAAGCATTACATGTCCAAAAAAGAACTTCAAGGCATTATGGTGGTGCTTTTGGGCGGCATGGTGGGTGAAGAGATACACATGAATGATACCACGACCGGTGTACAGAACGATCTGCAGAAAGTCAGTGGGATCGCCCGCAGCATGGTGTGCGCATACGGGATGAGCGAAAAACTTGATAAACTTGCTTTCGGCAACCATCACCAGCAGATCTTTTTGGGCCGCGACCTTTTTGAAGAACGCAATTATAGTGAGGACACCGCCAGGAAGATCGATGAGGAAGTCCACGCCCTGGTGCACGGGTCCTATGACCGCGCCAAGGCCCTGCTTTTGCAGTACCGCGATAAACTGGACCTTTTGGCAGGACGTTTGATCGAAAAAGAAGTGCTGGATATTGAAGAGGCCCGGGTATTGCTGAACATCCCCGAGCATAAATCGGATTTTCACGCGAACCCCGCTTGATGGTCCGGCACGCCCGCACACGACACATCCTTGAGGCCCGCGACACCCGTTTGCTTTTAGGCGAACGGACCATGATCATGGGCATCATGAATCTGACCCCTGATTCTTTCAGCCGCGACGGCCGTCTGGCTGTCAGCCGCGACCCGTTGACCCACGTCCGTTTCGCCCAAAAACTTGTCCGCGACGGCGCCGACATTCTGGATATCGGCGGAGAAAGCACCCGTCCGGGTGCCTGCAAGATCTCTATCCGGGAAGAATTACAGCGTATTTTACCGACCCTGCGTCTTTTGGTTAAAAAGATCAAGGTGCCGGTTTCTGTGGACACCTATAAGCCCCAAGTGGCGATCGCGGCTTTGGACGAAGGGGCCTGCATCATTAATAATATCATGGGCGTTAAGCCCGATGTCCGGCTTTTAAAGGCCGTGCGCGATCGTGGGGCCGCCATCGTTCTCATGCATATGCGCGCAACTCCGTTGACCATGCAGAAAAACCCGGTTTATCGCGACGTAGTGGGCGATATCCTGACCGGACTGCGTCACGCGGTGGAAAAATGTTTGGAAATCGGCATAAAAAAGAATAGAATCATCATTGACCCCGGTTTCGGGTTCGGCAAGACGGTCCAGCACAATTTGGAGATCCTGCGCCGGCTTAGAAGTTTTGAAGTTTTGTGTTATCCCGTCCTTGCCGGCACGTCCCGTAAGTCCTTTATAGGCCGTGTCCTGGGGCAGGAGCGCTCTGATCAACGCATGATCGGCAGTATTGCAACGGCCTGTGCCGCTGTCCTCAACGGTGCCCACATCGTGCGTGTCCACGACGTGGCAGCCACGCGTCAGGCCGTTGTCATGGCCGACGCTATTTTATAAAATGATATGGATCTGTCCACCTGGTCAATAGTTGAGATCATTAAAACCACGATCGAGGTCCTCATCCTCTGGATCGTGTATTACCGCGTTTTGATCTTTTTTGAGGGGACCCGCGCTTTTCAGGTGCTCAAAGGCATCAGTTATCTGATCCTGGCGCTTTTGCTTTCTCAAGTCCTCCATCTTGAAGTCATCAACTGGCTTTTA
The DNA here is from genome assembly GCA_030650275.1 of Candidatus Omnitrophota bacterium. NCBI lineage: Bacteria > Pseudomonadati > Candidatus Omnitrophota > Candidatus Omnitrophota bacterium. The sequence goes on from JAUSEK010000005.1 coordinate 15,350, forward strand.
CGTCATTTTTTTTCCATATGGATCATTGTCATCGTCGTCATTTTTCAGAATGAACTGCGTTCGGGCCTGGCCCGTTTGGGGCAGCAGCATTTATTCAATGTTTCTTTGGGGGAAGTTGAGATCGGGGCCCTCATCCATGAGATCGCGGAAGCGGTGTATAAACTTTCCAAAAATAAGACAGGATGCCTGATCGTTTTTGAACGGAAAATGAAATTGAACGTGTATATTGAAAGCGGCGTCATCCTGGATTGTAAAATGTCCGCGCCGCTGCTGCAAAGCATTTTCATGACGTCTTCGCCCGTCCACGACGGAGGGGTGGTGGTGCGCGGCGAACGGATCGCGGCGTGCGCCTGCCTGTTCCCTTTGTCCAGCAATCCTTCGGTCCATAAGACCGTGGGGACACGCCACCGGGCCGCTTTGGGGCTGACCGAACAAAGTGATGCCGTTGTGGTTCTGGCCTCGGAAGAGACGGGGGACGTGGCTGTCGCTTTTGAAGGCCGGTTCATCGCGGTCAGCAACCAGGAACATTTTTGCGATCTCCTCAAAGAATTGATATATCCTCCTAAAAAGGGAAAAAAATGAAGCGCTGGATCTCCTCCAATTTCATGCTCAAATTGATCGCTTTGGCCCTGGCGGTGATCACCTGGCTGTATGTCAAAGGGCTTAAGGGTTAGATGGTGAAATTGGGCGTTAACATCGACCACATCGCCACGGTACGCCAGGCCCGCCAGGAACATGAGCCGGACCCTCTGGCCGCGGCGCGGATCTGTTTAAAAGCCGGGGCCGACAGCATTGTCGCGCATTTGCGCGAAGACCGCCGCCATATCCAGGATAATGACATTGTTCTTTTGCGCAAAGCGGTCAGGACGCGGTTCAATCTGGAAATGTCGCTGGCCCCTTCCATTGTAGATTTTGCCTGCGCTGTCAAACCCGACCAAAGCACCATCGTGCCTGAACGCCGTCAGGAACTCACCACCGAAGGCGGCCTTGACGTGGCAGGGCATTTATTCAAGGTCCAAAAAGGATGCCGGCGTTTGATGGACCGCGGGATCTTGGTCAGTATGTTCATCGGCCCTGACAAGAAACAAATTGAGGCCGTTGCTGCGATCGGCGTGCCGATGGTTGAATTTCATACCGGCGCTTACGCCAGGGCATTCGCGGCCGGACGCGCTAAAAACCATTTGGTCAAATTGCGCTCGGCATGCGCCTATGCCCGTCAATTAGGGCTGATGATTAATGCCGGGCACGGGCTCAATTACGATAACGTTTGCCCTGTCGCGGCCATCGAGGGGATGGAGGAATTGAACATCGGGCATTCCATCGTCAGCCGCGCGGTGTTCACGGGCCTGGAGCAGGCGGTCAAAGACATGGTGAAGATTGTCAGGGAGGGGGGATGATCCTCGGCACCGGTATAGACGTCATTGAAATTCACCGCATCCAGGCGGCGGTTGAACGCTGGGGAGAGGCGTTCCTGAATTACGTCTTTACTCCGGTGGAGATCGATCATGCCAGGAAGTATAAATTCCCTTATCCGCATTATGCCGGCCGTTTTGCCGCCAAAGAGGCGATCTTTAAAGCCATCGGCATTCCTAAATTCACCTGGCATGATATCAGCATCACCAATGACTCCGATGGAAAACCTGTCTGCGTCCATCGCGACCCTGATTTTAAACTCCACATCCTTCTTTCCATTTCTCATTGCAGGGACTATGCGGTTGCCAGCGCCATTGTCACGTCGTAACCCACAGGTTTGTAAGAATGATTTTGGCCATGTTTTGGTCGTGGCCGGCTCACCGTCCATGTTGGGCGCCGCTGCTTTAACAGGTTTGGCGGCCATGCGCTGCGGGGCAGGCCTTGTGACCGTAGTTGTTCCTCAAAGTTTGAATTTGACCCTCCAGAAGAAAATATCTCCCGTCATCATGACATTGGGCCTTCCGCAGACCAGAGAACAGACGTTCGCGGCCAGGGCCTTAGCGTCCTTAAAGAAAATTTGGGATAAATTTGACGCCATTGCCATCGGGCCGGGGATAGGGCAAAATAAAAACACACAAAAATTTATACGGGACTTTATTGCCGTTTGCCCCAAGCCGATGGTCATTGACGCGGATGCTTTGAATGCCTTGGCCCACGATTTACGTCCTCTGCAAAAGAATACCGCGCCTAAAATTTTGACTCCGCATTCGGGGGAAATGGCCAGGTTGACCGGAAGATCCGTCAAGGCCGTTGAGTCGGACCGTAAAGCCATTGCTTTAAATTTTGCCCGGCAGAATCATTGCGTGGTTTTGTTGAAAGGTCATCGCACCGTTGTGGCATCGCCGGATGGAAAAGTTTACGTCAATCGGACGGGCAATGCGGGCATGGCCACGGCCGGAAGCGGTGATGTTTTGACCGGCATGATCGCGGCTTTATTGGGACAGGGGATGGGGCCGTTTGAAGCGGCCAAAGCCGGGACCTATCTGCACGGGAAAGCCGGGGATCTTGCCGCCAAAGCCAGGACAAAAGCCGGCATGATCGCCAGCGACATCATTGAATTGATCCCAAAAGCCGTTTAAGGAAATGCAAAAATGATATTGTCCAGGACAAGCCGTATTTTTTTGGGTTTGTGCATCGCCGGCGCGGTCATTTTCTTATGTTCGCATCCGTTAAAGGCGAACCAGTTCTCCCCCCAGTCGGATGAGGGCTATTATTTCCATTATGCCAAGACCGTTGAGGAAAAAGGCCTTCGCGGTTTTCAAGAATTATTGTCCTGGTTTTCTCAAAGCCAGCAGGCGCGTTTGCATCCGCCGCCATCCCGCATCGGTTTTGTCCTGACCGGAGCACTTTTGTTTCATATATTCGGCCCAAGTTATTTTATCTTAGGGGTTTTTTCCGCGGTATGCTTCATACTTTTCTTGGCGGTGGTTTTTTATTTTATTCGTAAATATTTTGATCTAGATACCGCTTTGTTGACAATTCTATTACTATCAAGCTCTCCTTTGTTACTGGGGATGGCTAGGCGGGCGTTGATTGATAGTGCTTTAAATTTATTGTGGGTGCTGACCGTATGGCTGTTTCTAGAATTTCTTATTAAACGAAAGATTTTTCAATATACGCTTTTTTTATTGTCTTTTATTTTAGCTGTCCTTTTTAAAGAAGGATCCCTGATTCTATTACCTTTTTTTGTATTAGTGATGGCGTTTGCTCACCACATAGGGATAGAGAAAGTTTCATGCAGGTATATTTTTTTAACTCTTGTGGGTGGAATATTGCTTCCGGCGGCCTTGTATGTGCTTGTGCTGGGAGGGATGGATATATTTATTCAAGCTTTGAGGTGCTTGTGGGATATTCAAAAGCACATCTTACAGTTTAATCCGTATGTTGTTAAATATTGCACAGGACCGTGGTTTCGGTATTTGCTGGATTTCATGCTGTTAAATCCTATTGTCACTCTTTTATTTATCGGGTATTCATTCCGGGTTGTTTTGACACCCCTGGATGCCAAGAAAACATACTTACTGACTTATTTCCTGGTCACATATGCGGCATTGACCTTTATACAAAATAACAAGAATATTCGCTATGCCATGAGCCTGGAAATGGTCATGGGTCTGTTTGCTGTTTTTATGCTTTATGAGATTTTTGGCAGAAGAATAAGGGGAACTACTTACGTGGCTGTTGCAGCGGTCATTATTTATTTTGTCAATTTTATAAGTTTTATTAATATTTTCGAGATCCATGGGGTGTTAGACCCCATTACCCGCCATCTTTTAGGTGTAAGGAATTTTATTCCTTTATAAATGCCGTTCAACGGCGCCGGTGATCTTTTGGGTCGTTGTTTTGAAGGCAGGAGGGACGCGGCCGAAGCAAATGCCCATGGCCTCGTAAAGGGCCGCCTGGTCGGTATTCACAAAGCGCTGTTCAATGGCTTTTTTGGTGTCCATGTAACGGATCTTGCCGTCGGTGATCCCGGCCACGGTCACACCGCTGATCCCCTGGTTGAGCAGGATAAACGCCCCGGCCCCGATCTCTTTTCCGAAATTCACGTCATACGCCGAGGAATGCCCGCAGCGCACCAGATGTCCGGGCACGACCGTGCGCACTTCCGGGATCTCATTAACCCCTTTAATGAACATGCCGGTCTTTTGCATGAGCCCGGCGATGGACTTGTCGGCCTTGAGGCGTTTGGTCAATTGCTGGGAAACATAACTGCCCGCGCCCGCCAGGTATTTGTGCCCGAAGGCGTCCACCGGCATGTGTTCATCCACAATTGCGGCGCCATCAGCATTCTTGATCCCTTCGGCCACGACGATCAGATACATACCGGCACGCGTGTCGCTGGCCATGATGCGGTCAAAATAACGTTTCTTCATGTGTTGGTAGAGCACGTCAAGATCCACCGGGATCTCCGGGATGATGATGGCATCCGCGTCCGCCGCCACACCGCCGCGAAACGCCGTATGCCCCGCGTAACGGCCGAAGACCTCCAAAGCGAGGATGCGGTTATGGGTGCGGGCCGTGGTCTTGAGGTCTTCCAGGAAGGCCGCGATGCGGTTGATGGTGGAATCCGCGCCCACGGAATAGGTCTGCAGGTCCAGGTCCATGGTTTTGGGCGCGTGCACACATGAAATGCCGTGCTCGGTCAGGTCTACCAGAACGCCGCCCGAATCATCCCCGCCGCTGATGATCAGCCCGTCGAGTTTGAATTTCGCCATGCCTTTTTTGATGCGCTGGTATTTGTCCGGGTCTTCGATCTTTTTGACCTTGACGCGGGAATGCCCGGCTTCGGAACCGGCCAGGTTCGCGTCAATGGCGTCAATGCGTTCTTCGGTCAATTCCGTGATCGTGTCAAAATCCACGAGATTATAAAGCCCGGCGTAGCCATGGGGGATGATGAAGCATGAAGCGCCCATGGAACGGGCCATGGATGCCGCGCCTTTGATGACGCCGTTGAGGCCCCCGCAGTCGCCGCCGGATGTGATGATGCCTATGCGTTTCATATCAAAACTCCTGTCTTATGATGGAGCGGGCGGAGAGAATCGAACCCTCGCTACCAGCTTGGAAGGCTGGAGTTCTACCACTGAACTACGCCCGCGTCGCCCAACCTGGTAAAATAAATGGGCAGTGAAGGATTCGAACCTCCGAAGCGCAAGCGCAGCAGATTTACAGTCTGCTCCCGTTGACCACTTGGGTAACTGCCCAAAATACGATCCTTTACAAAGGAAGAGCTGGCGAGAGGCTTCGAACCCCCGACCTGCTGATTACAAATCAGCTGCTCTACCAACTGAGCTACGCCAGCAAGGACGAGCAAAAGTGATGTAATATAGCACAATTTGCTTTTGCCTGTAAAGGTTGATTATTTAATAAATCCTATACGGAATCGTGTTCATGGGTATAATATGCGTCGTGAAAGTCACCTTGCTTATCCCAACTCTCAACGAAGCCCAAGGCATGCGCACCGTCATGCCCAGGGTCAAACGCGAGTGGGTGGACCAGATCCTTGTGGTGGATGGCAAATCTAAGGACGGGACCGCGGACATTGCCCGCCAAATGGGCTATGATGTGGTCATTCAGCAAAGTCCCGGCATACGCGGGGCTTATATGGACGCCTTGGCCGCGGTCAAAGGCGATGTTATTTTGACCTTCAGCCCGGACGGCAATTCCATCCCCGAACTCATCCCGGCGTGCGTCGCCAGGATGAAAGAGGGTTATGACATGGTCATCGTTTCCCGGTATGCCCAGGGAGCCAAAAGTTATGATGATGATGTCATCACCGCTTTCGGCAACCGTCTTTTTACCGGGACCATCAATTTTTTACACGGCGCCAAATACACCGACGCCATGGTCATTTACCGCGCTTACCGCAAAAAACTCATTCATGACCTGGACCTGGACAAGGACTCCAGTTTTTCTTTTGAAGAGAATTTATTTTGCACAAAGATCAGCTGGGAACCGTTATTGTCCATCCGCGCCGCAAAGCGCAGATTGCAGGTCATTGACATCCCCGGGGACGAGCCGGCCCGCGAGGGGGGCGAACGCAAACTGCAGGTCCTCAAATGGGGCGCCGCCTATATGTTTGAGATCTGGCGCGAACTTTTTATCTGGAGATGACGGTCATGCGCACCATCAGCATCATCGGTGACGGCGGCTGGGGCACGACGCTGGCCATTTATTTGGCCCAAAAAAAGCATCCTGTTTTTTTATGGGGGGCTTTTCCCGACTACGTGTCCCTGGTGGCCAGGACCCGCGAAAATAAGAAATTCCTGCCCGGCCATAAAATTCCCCGCTCTGTTGTCCTGACCGCGGACATGCGGGAGGCCGTTTCCAAAGCGGACCTGATCGTTTTGGCCTGCCCGTCGGAATATCTGGCGCGCACGCTCAAGAAGGTCAAGACCTGTTCCTATCAGGGCAAGACATTTTTGAGCGTTATCAAGGGCATTGATCCGGATTCGTTCAGGCGCATGTCCGAGATGATCCAGGATGAATTGGGGCCCGTCGGGCTGGCAGTGCTTTCAGGACCGACCATTGCTTCAGAACTGGCGGATGGGGTGGCCACGACCGCGGTGGTTGCCAGTTCCAATAAGCGCCTTGCCCTGGACATACAAGCCATTTTCAATTCTCCGGTTTTTCGTATTTACACGAACACCGATGTGGCCGGCGTTGAGGTCGGGGGGAGCCTTAAAAATGTGATCGCCTTGGCTTGCGGGATCTGCGATGGCTTAAAGCTCGGCACCAACGCCAAGGCCGCCATTTTGACCCGAGGTTTGGCCGAGATCACCCGTTTGGGGATCATGATGGGCGGGCGCAAGGAAACTTTTTATGGATTAACAGGCGTGGGAGACCTTATTACCACGTGTTTTAGTCCAAAGAGCCGCAACCGGACGGTCGGTCAGCAATTGGGAGAGGGCAAAAGCATCCGTGCCGTTTTAAAGGGAATGAACGCGGTGGCTGAAGGCGTCGTGACTGCCAAAGCCGTCTACCGTTTGAGCAAGGCCAAAAATATCCCAATGCCCATCGTGACAGAGGTTTATAAAATTATCGCCATGAATAAAAACCCCCGCAAAGCCATGGCTGATCTCATGGGCCGCCGCCCTAAGCCCGAATAGACCCCTGTTTTCCAAATTTTCTTTCCACCATGGTCATTATTATGTATAATAACCGACCAATTGATTTTGGATCGGGACGTAGCGCAGTTGGCTAGCGCACTTGAATGGGGTTGCCTTTGAGCCACTTTCAGAACAATATCAAATTGTATTAAATATCATTATCTCCGTCGAGAACGGAGATTTTCTGTTTTACTGTGCTTTAACTGTTTTTAATCAATTCTACGCAAATATCGACACTTTTTGGACACCAAAAATCATTAAAATTTTGCCAACATTAAGGAGAGGATCGAATGGTTAAAAATTTTATAAATAGCATAGTCCAAAGGCAGTTTAATCAAGCGAGCATGGCCCTTTTATGGGTAGAATCATTCATATTTTCAGCCATTTATGGGGCAATGTTTCATTCATGGCCGGTGTTTGGCATCCTCTTTTTAGGTTTGGCCGCGCTTATGAGCAGGTCCACAACTGTGGTTTATGCGATTTTTGTTCTAAGTTTTCTATGGAGTTTTGTCTTTGCCAGTATTGGTTATGGCATTGGCGGAGCGGCCGGGGCGGTGATATTGGGAGGGATAGTTTTCCTCAATGGAGTAAAGCTTCATTTCCGCGATCTAAAATCTTCCTGGGATGATGCGGGTTTTGCTGGGTATGCCAATGCTGAGTGGAGGCAAAATTGGCATGGCGGACAGCAGAATTTAAATTAATAATGATTTAGATTGAAGATAAAAAAAGAACGTGGGGCAGGTCACATTTGCGAGAGAGCAGGCTATCAAAACAGCCCAAGTTTGGAATAAATACCACCAAGTCGCTTAATATCCATACCACTTATATTGAAATTACAAGACTTTGAATAAACTCCTACCTTAGTAGGTATGTCAAAGAAATTTGAATCTTGGGCTAAAAGGGAGGTATCTTTCATTGAAACCTGATGAAAGAATTCAATTGCTGGATTCACCAATCGAGTAAAAGGATTCTGGTACGCAACCTCTCTCTTTGCGTAAAAGACAACCGCATCAATGTTGCTGTAAGAATTCCCAACGGCTTTCACGTTCTTATCAAACTCAGTGCGATTGAAATGGTTGTCTTGGTAAAACACGACGCCAAATTCGCCTTCTTTGTTTTGTAATTGCTTATTAGCATGGCTAAGAGGGCCCTTGATATAATCCGGCGTTTCCTTTTGAAGCCGTTCTAGGCCAACACCTATAATTATAGGATTGTAGTGGTCATATTGAGGAGGAGCGAGCATCAAGGGGCTCGAAGAAATGGGGCGGGTCTTCAAAGAGAACGAATACTTCGTATTAACCTCTTGGACCAAGCTTTTGGGTATCCCAGAATCGAGATCGCAAAGCTTCTGTAATTTTACGACATAATTGCCATTACAAATTTCAATCTCAGAACGAGCATTTTTAATTCCTTCTAAAATCTCATGGCATGATTTTAGTAAATCATCCGCGCGGGGAGTTATTTTTGGATGCACTAATACCGCATAGTTAAGATTTTCTTTCTCTAACAAGGGAATTATTTTTATAGGAAACGCCGCAAGTGTAGTGTGAAGGGCTGTGCGCTCATCATCTCTTCCTAATCTAAACTTGCATTCAGCAGAGACCTTCTTGCCATCCATAGTTTCAATCAACAAATCGAAAGCCTTATCTTTAGCTGTCCTGTCAGTATCCCGAAATATAATTTTATGACCGGAGATCCGATAAGCCGCTGCAATAAAGACTTCCTGTCTAGCCGTAGGGTATCTATTCTTAAACTCTTGAATAAAATTAGGAGGCAAATCTTTTGCTAGCGCATACAGGTCATTTGAAAGGTAGAGGAGCTGAGTAAAATCCTCTGTATGGGGAATTGCTCGAATCTTGCCTTTTATTAGATCAATAACGGGTTTTTCGACACCCCAGATATTCTGTACAACCGGATGGGTACGAATCATCACAAGGGTGGATTGGGCTGGTGGCAATTGACCCGGCTTACCGCCAGTGGAGTGCATTTTTTCAAGGCTTTTTAAGACCCAAGCCTCACCAAAGTAATCGATCAGAAAAGAAATAGGGTTTTGGTTCATGTATAGATGCTAGCAAACAGCCTGTCACAAAGCAATAAATTGGATGTGCTAACGGCAATCGTGATTAAAAGTATGAAGTTGGAGAGCAGATCACTGGTTGATTTCTTCGCATCAATCCATCACAGATTAATCGCTCAAGAGTTTTAGTTGTAGGATTTTTTATTTTATAATCCTGAACAAAATCAGAACAAAAACAGAACAGAATCGGAACAAACGTGTTCCAGTTTTGTTCTGTTTTTCTTTCCTAACTCTCCCATTCGCAAGAGGTTTTTGGGCAAAAGCGGCCCAAAACCGTTCAAGACCCCACACACTCTACCATAAGTTTTTATGAGTGAGTGGGGTCTTGAACTACCAATTGAGAATGGGAGAGAGTTAATATTTATATAGGAGGGGGTAGTGGTGTAGTTGTGTGTGGTGGTAGGGTGATATGGGTTTTATGAGTTTATGGGTTGTGTAGTTGTGTTGGTTGTATTAGGGTTTTTTGAATTGTTTGGTTGTTTGGGTTGTTTGGTTGACGTAGATCTTTTTGCCAGACGTTTTAATCGAATTCACAGGTGATTTATCTCTGGTGCGATGGGGTTTTGCTTCGCATTGGTCAAAAGAATAAAGCCGCCGTTTTCGTACGTTCCCGCCACATCCTTTCGATTCTTTTTCTTTGATTATGTCATACGTGTCAAGGACTACGCCCCGCAAGAAACAGCGGGGCTTGCAAGTGCTCCGCTGCGGCTCCGCATCCTTGACACGCATGACTTTATAGTAATCAAAAACAATCGAAAGGAAGCCCGCCATGCATATCACAGCCAATGCACAAATGACCAAATTGAGCACCGAAGAACTCGAGAAATACCTTGATTCAAGGTATGAGGCAGAGGCTCACCAGGCGGAATTGGACGCTTTGGAAACGGAATATGCCCAAAGAGTCAGCGAAGACGATCTGAACATGACCGAAGATGAGCCCAACATGTCGGAGGAAATAGGTCCCAATGGAGGGAACCTTGAGCTGGGCTTAATTGAAATGTACCGCAGATATTTACAGCCGCAAGGTCAGCGCGATGGGCTCATGGATAATGAAGACATTATTGGAAATATAAGGGCAAATTTAAAAGACGCCGGGTTTAAGTCCGGCGGATTGAAGAAGGTATCGGACAAGGAAGCCTTGGCCGCCGCGAAAGACCTTTATGAACACAGGAAAGATCTAATAAGCAGATATAAGTCCAAGAACAAGCTTTCAAACATACCAGGCAATCTTCGGGGGATCCTTAGATGATACAGCCGTTGGATGCTTCCCACCGGCTGGTCCTGGGGTTTCTGGCTGGCTGATTTGAAATAAATAAAGGCCTTTGTGGAATGGCTCACATCTCCTTTTTGTTGTAAAAACCTGCCCTGTAACAGATTCACCCTTTGCTTGCTCGCCTCCATTTTATCCAAAAAATTATTGTATCAAGGGCTTCGCAAGGGCCGCTGGGGTGCCTGCGGCCCCCTTGACACAAAAAGTTTTTTGGATGTTCGGCTCACCAAAGCAGCAAAGGGCGAAACTGTTAAGGTCAAACAACCAGCAAAAAGGAGATGAGGAAATGAGCCCAACCCAAAAGATTAGTTCAAATCAGCCAAACAGCCAGGAGGAGTTTTATGGACAGCCGGTGTTCGAGTACACCAGCGATCAGGCGGTCGTAGATGGGATTCTGTTCGATATGACCCAGCTGAATCCCGCTTGGAAGAAAGGACTGTTCAATTATGTGACAGTCAATCTTTTGAATCGCGGGTACATGTACCAGGATAAGATCAGTATTCCCAACCTGCTTGACCTATTGAACCAGGCCAATCAGATTGTCCGCAGGGAAACCAAGGGTTTCGCGGTATTTGACTCCTTCTTTGATGGTTCCGTAGAGCTGCCCAATGGGGACCAGCAGAAGATTTTCATCTGTTGGAATGAAGCTGGGAAATTCACGATCATGCTGCCGGAAGATTATTAGTCCGCATCACCATTGCCCGCTGGCGACAGCGGGCATTTTTTTTGGTCGTTCCTTTTAAAAGCACCGGTTACGTGCGCTTCCGCCATTCTTTCGATTTAGGTCTTTTGATTGTGTCATACGTGTCAAGGACGACACCCCACGAAAAGCAGTGGGGCTTGCAAGTGCTCCGCTGCGACTCCGCATCCTTGACACGTATGCCTTTTACAATCAAAAAAATCGAAAGGGGCGCGTCATGCAAAACACACAAACAACACCAAGGATCTATGTTGCCTGTTTAGCCGCTTACAATAACGGCATTTTACACGGGCAATGGATTGAGGCCAATCAGGAGGCGGGGGATATCCAAGCTGAAATTCAGGATATGCTGGCCCAAAGCCCTATGCCTAAGGCAGAGGAGTGGGCTATTCATGATTATGAGGGTTTCTGCGGCTTACGGTTATCTGAATATGAAGACATGGCCAAGGTTGCGGCAATGGCTGTTTTGATCGAAGAACATGGGGAGGCCTGGGCCCGGTATGCCGATCATGTAGGGATGGATGATGCCACTGGGGATGGGTTTAAAGAAGCGTATCATGGCCAATGGGATTCGGAAGAGGATTTTGCCGAACACTTGGCCGAGGAAACGATGGAAATCCCCGAACGTCTGCAATATTACATTGATTATAAGAAACTGGCCCGTGATCTGTTCATTGATGAGTATTTTTCAGCGGAAAGGGAGGGCTGTAAAGTTTACGTCTTCAGCCGGCATTAAGCCGGACGACCTGGGCATGTCGTTAAACCGTCTACCTATTGAAGAAATCGGGAGGTGTTTTTAAAGTGATTTTAGGTTATAATAACGGGGTTATTTTGAGTCTATAGAAATATTTATGTTCGGTAGGGGAATTGAGGTAGATCCAAACCTAAATTGATTTAAAGAAAGTTAAAGAATGACACATAGCTTCGAACTCATTAATAATTTTGTAACAATTTCTCAACAACGAATTAATTTGTTTTGGGATATTGTAAATGGAGGGAAAGATGGCTTTAAGAATGAACTAACGCTTATGTTGCTGGTTAATTTATCAATGCTTCCTTTGTTAATTGGATTTGTAATTATTTTTAATAGAATAAAATTTCACCACTCATATTTTATAGGCATGGAAAGATTATCAAATTTATTACCAAACATTTTTGCAGTAACCTTGAATATTTCTTTATGGCTTTCGTATTTCTTACTATCAGTTGCCATTATGATCTCTTGTTTTAAATTACTTAGTCATAATTCAGATACCCTAAATAACAAAAATAGAGCGGAATTAGTAAAAAATTTTACACCTTCTGAGACTGTTATATTTTCATCCCTTAAAGTCGCGGCTGAATTAGATAAGTATGCTAAAGCCAAAGTGCCATCAGATTTTGGTTTAGGTGGTGATATAGATTGGATTGAAGGATGTTTCTATAAAATCTTGTCTGGAAAACGACCAACTGGTTCCTACAGGGGGCCTAACATAGAATCTAATAGCTTCTTTGCTGACTTAAAAGACGAAAAAGATATTAGCGACCGATTAGAATTAAGCGCTTGGTACTCTACAGAAGAGATTCATGATGAAGAAATTTTCCAAAAATTATTTAAATTAAGAGATTATATTTCTAATTACTACCTTTGGCATGATTATTCCCTTGGAGCAGAGGTTTATAAATCGCTTGCTCAAACTTTTTTAGCCGCTCACCTTAAAGAAAAAGCTTATTTCAAAGAAAATTTAGACTACACAGTCGAATTATATGAGAAATATAGCAAAACTAAAAGCCCCCTTAAAGGGCTTCCTCTTTTTGCATTTCGTTTCACCCCCAAAGTAATACTTGTCATCTCGATTTTAAGTTCCTTAATCATTATTTCTATTCTAGTTTTCTTGCTGCCCCAATGGATCGTTTTATTGTCGGAAAGAAAGTTAAATTTATATTGGAAAATAAATGATGTTAAGGAAATTACTCAAATTTTTTTGGCTATAGTGGGGATATTATTTGCAATTATATGGAGAAAATAGTTTGTGCTGCTAGTATCAGAAAGAGGAAGATAAATTTATGCCTATAATCGACAACAATTCACAGACAATGCATACAGCACTCATCAACGCGCTTACAGGTGCTGAAAAGGTTGATATAGAAGTAGCTTTTTTTTACTTCTCAGGGTGGAGGCTTCTCGCAAGCCACTTAAAGAACAAGAAAATTAGAATACTTGTTGGAAAATATATTGATCCAGAAGCTGTACCTGAACTTCTATCTAAAATCAAACAAGAGGGTTCAGATGTTGATCTTGAACCATTTCAACCAAGGAAAACAATTTCTTCTCGTGTTGCTAAAAAGCAAACCTATGTAAGAAGTTTTACAAGGTTGAGTAATGAATCAGCATTGCTAGATGATAGTGATGACCAGGATGCTTACAAAATTCTGGAGGATAAGATTGCTGATGGATCTTTGGAAATTAAACTGACGGACAGGCAAGAGCACGGCAAAATGTACATTATTCATAACAAGCTTGAATCCAGCCAAAATGGCGATTACCCCGGAACTGTTTTTATGGGATCAAGCAATTTCACTTTTCAAGGATTGCTTAATCAAGGGGAACTAAACGAGCGTTACGGTGACAAAGAACACTATGTAATGTATTTGAATAAATTTGAAAGCCTTTGGATTGATAGCAAGAATATCGACATAGCCACACTAGAAAATAAGGACGATCTTTTAAAGCAATTTAAAGATGAATTGTGGATTCACGCAACGCCCAGTCCCTATGCGGTCTATATCCGCGTACTTCATGAGCTATTTGGGAAGGAGAACCCTGAAAGTGCAAAAACTCCAAGTCAAATCACAAAGGATAAGTATTTCGATTTAGAATATCAAATTGACGCAATTAAGTCAGTATTAGACAAACTTGAAAAATACGATGGGGTGATTTTGGCTGATGTTGTTGGTCTTGGAAAAAGTATTATTGCCTCAGCTGCGGCATACAATAGTGGATTAAAAGCTATTATTATTGCGCCACCACACTTACGAGAACAATGGGAAGATTATCAAGAAGAATTCCGACTCCCTGGCGCTAGAGTTTTTAGTTCTGGGGCTGTAGATGATATCTATAAGAAATACAACAATAATAATGCGCCACTTTTGATTATTGTAGATGAAGCGCATCGCTATAGAAATGAAGATACTGATGATTATCGCATGCTTCATCATATTTGTAATAGTCATCCGGACAACAAAGTCGTACTTCTTACTGCTACGCCTTTCAACAATGATCCCAAAGATGTCTTTGCATTAATTAAACTTTTCCAAATTCCAGGACAATCTACCATCCGCTCAGTAGACAATTTGAGTCTGCGCTTTAGAGAGCTTATTCAGAGATATAAAAAACTTAATCGTGATAGAAGAAGCGGAAAGGCAGATCAAACACATATAGATAAAGAGGCGGATGAAATTTCTCTTGAACTAAGAAGGTTAATTGAGAATGTAATTATTCGTAGATCCAGGTTAGATTTGAGGACAATAACAAGATACAAAGAAGACCTTGAAAAACAAAACATAGACTTTGCTGAGGTTAAGGGCCCGAAACTTTTAACATACGATCTTGGAAATCTTTCGGATCTATATTTTGATACCTTGTTCAAAATCACGAAGACAGAAGAAGAGGGCGGGGGTTTTATAGGTGCCCGTTACAAGCCCGCAGAATATATTCTAGACAGAGAAGAATTCTTGAAAGTTTATGGCAAATATTTGGATGAGACAGATCTCAAAACTGCACAAACTAACTTGGCTAAATTCATGAAGAGATTATTAGTGATGCGGTTTGAAAGTTCAAAGGAAGCTTTTCGCTCAACCCTCGGAAATATGATTGCTTCTACCAAAATGGTTGAAGACTGGTGGAATAAATTGGGCAAGGTGCCAATTATGAAGAAGGGACAAATCCCTGACCCGGATACAATCCTTTCTACTTCTGATGACGATGTTGACGAGGAGGTAAATCAGCAGATTGCTGAAACAGAACTTCAAAAACTCAAAGACTCAAAAGGATTGATAGCTGTAGATAAGTCACTCATTGATCCGAAATTTATTGATGATGTCACAAAAGATAGAAAATTACTTACGCAAATACAGGAAGATTGGTTTGGGCCCAATACAGTGTTGATTAAGGATTTGGATCCCAAGCTTGATAAAGTTAAGGAGCATATTGACTCACTTTTATTGGAAAAACCAGACAGAAAAATAGTAGTTTTCTCATCGTATGCGGATACCATTAATTATTTATTTAAAGAGCTTTCAAAGCGGGGCTTAAAACGTGTTCTTAAATATACCGCAGCCGATGCAAGTAAAGCTATGAAAAAGACAGTTCGCGCCAACTTTGATGCTGGCCTAAATGAAACAGAACAAGAAAATGATTATGATGTGCTTGTCACCACAGATGCATTAAGTGAAGGTTATAACTTACATCGAGCTGGAGTCGTAATTAATTATGACATTCCGTATAACCCGACCCGCGTGATCCAAAGAATTGGTCGTATAAATCGTATCAATAAAAAAGTATTTGATAATCTGTATATTTATAACTTCTTTCCGACAGACATAGGAGAATCAGAAATAAGGATCCATCAAATTTCAACTCTTAAAATGCGCTTGATTAATTCGGTTGTGGGCAGTGATACTCAAACACTCACTGATGACGAAAAACTACAAAGTTTCTTTATAGACGAATATCAAAAAGCTGAAGGTAAAAACGAAGCACTTTCTTGGGACGCAGTACACCACGAGGCTTATGATCAAGCCAGAAAAGATAAGGTAGCTTTTGAGGAAGCCCTCAAGATTAAACCAAGAAGTCGTGTTATTAGAGATGGACAAAAAGTACCCGCGATTGTGGCGTTCGGGAAAAAGGGAGAGCATGCAGTCTTTGTTTTGAAAGAGTCAGAGATTCCGTTTATTGTGGCGGCAGAGATGGCGTTGAAGTATTTTAAAGCCACTAAAGATGATAAAGGTAAGGAAGCAGACAAGCAATATGATGAGGTATTTAAGTTGGTCCGGGATATTTTGTTTGAAAAGCATCCGCTACCTTCTATTAGTGGTAGACGAGCAGAATCTTTAAGGATAATAAAAGTAATAGAAGAAGGTTGCCCAAAAGCCAAAGACTATTGTCATGATCTAGCACAAATAATTAAGAAGTATGATGGTATTAATGAAGGCGATCTGAAATCAATCGCTCAGCTTACAGTTACAAATTTTGAGAAATCTTTTGCAGAATTGAAGGGAATAGTTCCGCAGCACCAAATAGATTCTATTAACGAACGAGCCTCACGGCTCGAAGGTGAGTACGAGACCATTGTGCTTAGTGAAGATATTAGATTATGAATCTGGAACGAAAATATAACAGGGATGATTTTCTAGCATTTTTAAAGTCTTTTATTCCAGAATTTACAAAAGATGTTAGGCGCGTTGGCACTAGCGGATTACAAGTAACAAAAGAAACATTTTATCTTGGGGAAAGTGCAAAGTTCAATCTGTCTATATTTGAGTTAATCCATTCGTCATCTGCTGATGCTCGCGTAGCTTTGGCTATGGACGGCTTCAAGGTAATGAAGAGTAGCGCTACATACCGGGCACTAGTGATCTATCGAGCCGATAAGGGAGAAGATTGGCGGTTGTCTTTAATGACAGCCACTCCCGGTGTTAATGCAGAAGGAAAAGTAGAGCAAGTCCTCTCAAATCCACGCAGATTTTCTTTTTTTTTGGGTCCCAACGCTCAAATTAATACGCCGTATCAATTTCTTATTGAACAAGGCCAGGTAAAAGATTTCGATGATTTAAAAAGCCGCTTTTCAATCGAGGTGGTAAATAAGAACTTCTATACGCAAATCGCGGTTCTTTTTACTCAATTGGCTGGGGGGAAACGTATAATTGGCCGAAAGTCAATTGATGCTGGTAGGGGTCTTTTGAACTTGCCCTCTACTGTCGATGATACTTTGGATAAAGAATTTACGGTTCGGCTCATTGGTCGACTTGTATTTTGTTGGTTTCTAAAGAAAAAACGGTCGGACAAAAATATCGCTCTTTTGCCAGAAGAGCTTCTTTCAGTGAAAGCAGTCTCAAGAAATAGAGATTATTACCATGGTATTTTGGAACCCTTGTTTTTTGAGGTGCTTAATACTTCTGTGGTGAATCGTGAAAAGAAATATCAAGGATCGCTTTGGTCGCAAATACCTTTTTTAAATGGTGGTCTTTTTACTCCACATCATCATGATTTTTATGAGCTGGGACCTCTGCGGATTTCAAAGTATATAAATACGCTTAAGGTTCCCGATCATTGGATAAAAGAGTTATTCGAAATTCTTGAAACATATAACTTTACTATTGATGAGAACACATCCATTGATGTTGAGCTTTCCATCGAGCCTGAAATGCTTGGCCGTATCTTTGAAAATTTACTTGCTGAAATCAATCCTGAAACTGGAGAGACTGCGCGTAAGGCGACCGGCAGCTTCTATACCCCAAGGCCGATTGTGGAGCATATGGTCGATGAAAGTTTAAATCAATACCTACTCACAAAGACTAAGTTAGATGAGAGTAAGATTAAAAGTCTTCTAAGTTATGAAAGTTTTGAAGTAAAACTTACCGAATCAGAGAAAGAATCTGTTCTCGGGGCTCTTGACGTTGTTAAGGTTATTGATCCTGCCTGCGGAAGTGGCGCTTTCCCAATGGGGATACTTCAAAAGATACTACTCATTCTCCAGAAACTAGATCCGGAATCTGAATGGTGGCTTGAAAGAAAGCTTTCTCAAATCGAGAGCAAATTACTCAGACAAGAACTTGGGAGAAAATTGAAATCCCAAAATGTTAATTATGTTCATAAACTTGGGATTATTCAAAGTTCGATTTATGGTGTGGATATCCAGCCGATTGCTGTTGAGATTTCAAAGTTGAGGTTTTTTCTGTCGCTTATAGTGGATGAAAAAGTAAGTGATACGAAAGAAAATCGTGGTGTTGAGCCATTGCCAAATCTTGAATTTAAATTTATGTGTACCAATAGTTTAATAGGTTTGCCAAAAAAGGAAAAGAATTCAGATGAGCTTTTTGAAGCGGAGGATACTCAATCTATCAGTGAGCTTAAAGACCTCCGGGATGAATATCTGCGAAGTTACGGGGTTGAGAAAGAAAAAATACAAATAAAATTTTTAAAAACACAAAGAAAAATGGCAGAATTTTATTGGCAAAGTATATTAAGGCCACAAATCGATCTTTGGGGGAATCAAAAGGAAATTAAGAAGCAGGATGTACCTGAATTTACACGCATGTTGAGTAATTGGGACCCGTTTTCAGATAAACCGGCCGGCTGGTTTGATCCAGAATGGATGTTTGGGATAAAAGATGGGTTTGATATTGTGATCGGGAATCCACCGTATGGTATTTTGAATAAGAAACAAAATAAGACCGAAAGTATTATTGTTTCGGAAGAAGAATTAGAGTTCTTTAAGAATAGTAGTTATTATGAGCCTGCTTCAGGAGGAATGATAAATATTTTTAGGCTTTTTATACTAAGAAGTATTTATCTTCTTTCAAAGAACGGGATATTTTCAGAAATATTTCCGTTAGCATTTATTGGTGACTTAAGCATTGGAAGATTAAGAAAATACATTCTAGACCATTACGAAATTCTTTCTATTGAAGCATTTCCCGAAAGAGATAATTCAAATAAAAGAGTTTTTGAGGCGGTAAAAATGTCAGTTTGTATTTTGAATTTACGAAATTCAAAAACAAAATCAGATGCCCCATTCTTTATTAGAATTAATACGGATAGATATATAGATGAAAAAGCGGAGAAGAATTATTTAACAAAGAAAATCGTAGATTTGATTGATAAAGAAAACACTACTTTCCCTTTGACAACTTTAAAAGAGACAAATCTTTTAGTAAAAATATTTTCTAATAGCATTCGTTTTTCACAGATAGGTAAATGTAATACCGGAGAAGTAGATATGACATTTTGTAAAGACTGTTTTTCGAATAATCCAAATAATGCCAGGCTTTTAAAAGGCGCAATAATTGATAGGTACCAACTACGAACAAAAATGAGCCAAGGAGAGATAGTATTTATTGATGAGAAAAAGTTATTTGCTTTGAAAAGGAACTTATCAAATGACTTTAAAGTTCAAGAACGAATAGTTTTGCAAGGTATAACTGGAGTTAATGAATCATCCAGACTAAAAATGATGATAATTAAGGATGCCTATTGTGCCAATTCTCTGAATTATTTAACACTAAACAAAGATTTAGATAAAAAATATCTGCTCGGCATATTTAATAGCAAACTGCTTAATTTTGTTTTCTCTAAGTTCAGCACAAATAGCAATGTTAACGGGTATGAAATCGATAATGCTCCAGTAATTATTGATGATGCCTTCATTGAACCAATTAGCAAATTGGTGAGTTTTATTATATTAAATAATCATGTAGGGATTCATAGTTTAGGGGGAGCATCATTCTTTTTTGAACGACTTATAGATGCTATGGTTTATGAACTTTATCTCTCAGACGAAATCAAAGCTGCTAATTGCGAAATTCTGCAGTATCTTGGTAATCTGCAAGAGCTGAAAGACGACTGGAGTGATGGGGAGAAGCTCGCAGCTATTGAGAAAGTGTATAAAAAATTCTTCGATTTGCTGCACCCGGTAAGTGCTGCCATGGCAAAAATGCAAGGAATTCCGGAGGTGAGAATTATTGAGGGGAGAGGTAAGGATTAATGCTTATTAAGCACTTTGAAATTAAAAATTCCAAAATTCTAAATAGGGATCTTTATTTTGCTATAATTCTTTTAAAAGGATTTAACTTTATTAAGGAGAACAATGCCAAAAGTTAACCCAAATATACTTCGTTGGGCGCGTGAAAAGGCAAGGTTGACTTTGGAGGAGGCTGCCGAAAAGCTTGGCCTTCCTGACATAAAGAATATGTCTGCGTCTGATCGTTTGGTTGCATTAGAAAAGGGTAAGGATGAGCCTACTCGATCATTGCTTGTAAAAATGACAAAGCAATACCGTCGGCCTTTATTAACCTTTTATATGTCGACTCCTCCAAGACAAGGCGAGCGTGGCCAAGATTTTCGTACGCTTACAGATAATTATGCAATTGAAAAAGATGTAATACTGGATACTTTGATCCGGGATATTTACGCACGACAAAGCATGCTCTGCGTTGTATTAAAAGATGAGGAAGATGCCAAACCCCTGCCGTTTATTGATTCTACGAAACTGTCGGATGGAATAAGTGTCGTATTAAAATCTATCCAGCAAACAATTCCATTTGATTTAGATGTCTTTTATAACAAACCATCACCTGAAAATGCATTTGCTTATTTACGATCAACAGTTGAGAAGACAGGTGTATTTGTTTTGCTTATCAGCAATCTTGGAAGCCATCACACTTCAATTGAAGTAGAAATGTTTAGAGGATTTGCTCTGGCAGATAACATTGCTCCTTTCGTAATCATTAATGATCAAGACTCGAAGACTGCTTGGTCTTTTACACTTCTTCATGAATTAGCTCATCTTTGGCTGGGACAGACCGGCATAAGCGGGCTATCTTCTAATAAAACAATTGAAAAATTTTGTAATGACGTAGCAAGTGAATTTCTACTTCCTACGGAGAAGCTTCGACTCATTAACATAAATAGCGCCATGGAATCTGAAGAAATTAAAACTTCTATTAGTGAATTTGCAAGATCACATAACCTAAGCGGCTCTATGGTCGCCTATAAACTTTTTCGTACAGGTTTAATTTCAGAAAGTCTTTGGCATCAACTCAGCCATTCTTATCGAGAACTGTGGTATCACGCCATGTTAAAGCAGCGCACAAAAGCACGCGAATCAGAGGGAGGAGGGCCTTCTTACTATATGGTACGTCGACATCGCATTGGAGTTCATTTGATTACTCTGGTCCAACGTATGATGGCAGCGGGTTCTTTAACTACTTCTAAGGCTGCTAAGGTGCTTGGAATCAAACCTCAAAACATACAAACTCTCATAAATAGTCATTGATCCCTGCGTTCAATGTGTAGGAGATTTCTTGCTTTATTTACTTGATGCTAATGTTCTTATAGACGCAGATCGGGACTATTACCCAATAGAGAGCGTTCCCGAATTCTGGGAATGGCTTATCTATATGGGGAAAAAAGGGGAGGTCAAAATACCGCTTGAAGTATACGAAGAAATAAAGGAAGGTAATAAAGAAGATGCTCTGACAATTTGGGTTAAAACTGCCTCAACAGAAGATGCCTTACTTCTCACCGAACAAGTAGATGCAATTTTAGTTTCTCGCATAACAGATGAAGGATACGCGCCAGATTTAACTGATAATGAAGTTGAAGCTATTGGCCGGGACCCATTCCTAATTGCTTATGCTATGGCAAAAATAAAGGAACGGTGCGTGGTTACAACAGAGGTGTCCAGACCGAGACGTTTACGTGAAAATCGTCATCTTCCTGATGTGTGTGGTGGCTTTGGTGTTTGTTGTTGTAACACATTTAAATTTATTAAAGATTCGAACTTTACGACCAATTGGAAGACTAATCCATAAAGAAGTGATTTGATTAATTTTGTAACATACAATAAGGTCATGAAGCCTGGATACTGACAGAGATTCAATTTGAAATTTAGTATTTCGTAAAAGTCAATATTTAGATTGACTTATCATCAAAAATAATTGTTGACAAGAATTTTGATTCTGGTAATATCATCCTCAGAAATTGATAACCATCAATTTCCCATCGTTCCCCGCGGTGGAAGTAAAAAGTAGTTCAAACCCCCGGTAGTCCGTTCTTCCATAGTTTCTTAACGCTTGGTCAATTTCTTTTCCCAAATGAAGAGGTTGAACTTGCAAGATGCGTTTTTTGTGAAGGAGGCCGCGCGTGCGTGCCATTCCGCCAAAAATCCAAATCTTGAAGTTCGTATGGGAACAGGGGATTGTCACCGTTGACGATGTAACCCGCCATTTATTCCAGCCCGATAAGTTCCGTGCTGTTCGTATCGCCCTGCATAAGCTCGGAGTCGCGCACATTAAATACCCTGGCATTAAGCACGGTATTTGGTTTATTGACAAGCCCGAATTGTACGACCTTTTAAGCTGTTATTTCCCTGATATACCCTCATTTGAAGCCCGCCTTGTCCCTGTTATTCAATTCCTGCATTATTTGGAAATCAATCGTATCCGCACAGCAATACAAAACTCCGGCCAGATCATCATTGATGAATGGTGGTCCGAGAACCATATCCGTGCCTTGGATCCTGCCTGGCGCAGCAGAGCAGGCAATTCAATAATACCTGACGCCATCTTTTGGCGAAAACGCCCGGATGGGACCCGCCAGCAATTCTTTCTTGAGTACGAACGTACTTTAAAGAATAGGGAACGCTACACAGATATTTTTTGTTACTACGCCAAGCGGGAGGGGGTACAAAACCGCAATGTTATTTATATTTGCCAAACGCCTTACATCAGACAGGCACTCGTATCTATTGAAGCGCGGCTGGCCAAGGTGGGCAAGCTGGAAGGGACAGGTCTGTATTTCCAATTTGTTACTTTGGAGAGTTTCTATAAAACCTACGGCGATCAACCTACAAATAAGGAGATATTACCATGCGCACCGTCAAACAATGGTTCAAGGCCCCTGGCTGTAAATGTTTCTTGATGTTTGTATTTTTTGTATTTTTGATGTGCCAACCGGCTTTTGCCGATCTGGTCAGCGGCATGGATGAATTACAAAGCAAGGTCAAAAGCATATGCCAGCCGCTGGCGATCATCTTCCTTATTATAGCGGGCTGGCAAAAGGCAATGGGGAACAGCCAGTTATTCGTGGCCGCCTTGATCGGCACGGTCATTATGTTTGCTTCACCCCAGATCGTTGATTTTGTCAGCGCATCATTCGGGAGATAGTTTATGCGTCTTTACTCGGAAAAGTGTTTAAGGAATCTTCAGGACAGGATGATCGTCTTTGGCTTTGAAGGGTGGGATATCTTTATGGTTTTGGGGGCCGCTCTGATCCTGCAGATCGTCAAGGTTAACAGCCTTGTCATTTGGGGCATTTGCGGGGTCATGAGCGGTTTCCTTATTTTGGTCAAAAGGGGCAAGCCGGCCAATGCAAGCGAGCATTACATGGACTGGTTCTTTAAGGACAAGCGGTTTACCGCCTTCCCGCAGGCCTTTGCCCACAATATCCGTGGCCGTGAGCTAGATTTGAGGCTCAACGGCCTGCAGGAGATCCTGCCTTATAGCCATTTTGAGGACGGTTTTCTGGTTTTTAAGGATGATTCCCTGTCTGTCGGGTATGCCATCACCTGTCCCAGCCTTGACAATCTGTCCTCGGATGAACTGATCGGCTATTCTCAAAAAATTGAAACCTTTCTTAACGGTTTAAGCGATAGAGCGACCTACCAGGTGTTCTTCACCCTGGATAGCGATTATCACAAGGAGATTGACGAGCATAAGGTAATCAAAACCAATCATCCTTTGATCAAGACCATGCACGCTCAACGTATTGAACGCTTTGAGGCGTTAACCAAAGAAAGACTTTTTAGACGCCGACAGTGTTATTTGTTGGTTAATTTCGCGCAAGTCCACCTGGGCGGGAGGCCCAGACCGTTTAATTTCTTTGGCAGTATAAAGAAATTAACCGCCGCCCAGGTGGATGAAACGAAAAAGGATTTCCGGCTGGTGCTTAATAATATAGAGGAAGGCATAAACGGCGCGGGGTTAGGGTGTAAGCCGATGGATGACTACGGGCTTATGTGCTTAATGTACAAATACCTTAACCCCGACCGTTTAAAAGAAGGCATTGAATGTCCTAGGCCCAAAGACGAAGAGGCATTTGTCAAACAGGTGTGTTGTTCTGATCTTGCCATAGACGAAAAGAAAGGCGAATACATCCACTTTGGTGGTTTTTATCATAAATACATATCCTTGAAAGTCCTGCCCGAGGCGACCTTCCCGGCCATGTTGGCACGGCTCGATCATCTATCATTCCCGGAATTTGACTTAGTGGTCAATTTTGAGGCCCCGGAAAAAGAATGGGGCAGGACAAGAATTGAAAGTATGCGCAAGCGTGAGTACGGCAATATGCAGGGCATGTTCGGTATTATCAATAAGGACGCGCAGACAAAGGTCAGCCAATACGAATACCTTCTTGAGGAAATTCAACAAAGCAATCAAAAGCTGTTTCGTATGCAGTTGACCGTTCATGTCTATGCCGCGGAGTTTGAAGAAGTCAAAAAGAAAACAGCCGAGGTCATCCGGCTGTTTTCATCTTTGAATGGTACGGAAATGCACGATGAACGCTGGGGTGCGGTCAAGCCGGTCTTTGTCAGCATCCTGCCCGGCTGGACCAAGGAGGCCTCCCGTTGGGTTTTGCTAAAGTCAGCGCACCTGGCCGATTTTATGCCGTTTTTTTCCGAGTTTAAAGGAAGCGGCAAAGCCGAGTGCCTGTTTTACAACACGACTCATGGCCTTGCGGCCTATGATCCTTTTTCCGATGACCTGTCCGCGTTTAATACGGTGGTTGTCGGGGCCTCCGGTTCGGGCAAAAGTTTTACGATAAACCAGATCATCAATCAATACAGCAAAAACGACCCCGTTGAGATCTTCATAGACATTGGCGGCTCCTACAAACGTCAGGTCATTCTAAAAGGCGGTGAATACATTGACCTAGGGTTAAAAGAGAAGTTCACCATCAATCTTTTTGATCTTTCCGCAGGCAAAAAGTTATGTGACTTTAACGAAGAAGAACAAAACGAAATCCTCATCATCAAGACCAAGACCATTGAACAGATGATGGGTGGCGTGGCCCGCTTTAACGGCTCTGACCAGATCGTTGAAGATTACATTTTCCGTTCGATCCAACGGCTTTACAGAGCCGTTGAATATCCGGTTTTAAGTGATTTGAAAGGCGCTCTAAAAGCCACCTGCGAAGCTCATAAAACTCTCCAACAGTTTTATGAGCCGGTTGTCGGGCTTTTAGGCAATTGGTTTGCCGGCGGGCAATATGGAAATTATACGGACGGTAAATCCACGATCTCTTTGGATAAAAGCGTCATTTGTTTTGACTTAAAAGGTCTTGAGAAATTCGAACGCCTGCAGGCGGTCATGTTGACCATTGTTACCAATTTTGTTTGGGGCAAGATCATGAGTGAGCCGGGACGACGCAAATTTGTCATTTTTGATGAGTGCTGGAAACTTCTCTCCACACCGGAATCCGCCAAATTCATAGCGGAATGTTATCGGACATTCCGTAAATACGGGGCCGCGGCCATATCGGTTACACAGTCCTTGAATGATTTTCTATCCGGAGGCCTGGAGCATGCCATTTTGGGCAATTCCAACACACGCTTTATCTTAAGGCAAAACTCCATGCCTGCCGTTAAAGGCATTGTTGATTATTTTAATTTTAACGAGCAGGAACAGCGGCTCATTGAAACCTTGCAGATCAAGAAGGGTGAATATTCCGAGGTGTTCTTTTCCCAGTCAAAGCAGCTGCAGCACATAAGCGCCAAGATGGTCATATGCCCAACGCCTATTGAGTATTGGGTTGCCACAACGGACGCTATGGATCTCAATTATTACGAGAAGATCAAAATCAAGGGTCCGGCCTTGAATATGTATGAGGTATTACAGCAATGCGCCAAGGATTTCCCGCGCGGGGTGGGGTATGAGAAGACAAACTATTAACGAAAGGACGTTTTTATGATAGACAAATACCTTTATGCGGTTGGGTTAATCTGTTTATTAACCGCCGGTTGTACCATGCGCCAGGCAGGTTATACGGCCCTGGGCGCGGCCGCAGGTGGTGGTATCGGCTACTCCTTGCATCGTGACGGCAAAGAAGCGGCCATAGGGGGCCTGGCCGGGGCCTTGACCGGCAATCTGGCGGGTCAGTGGCAGGATAAAGCAGAGAAAACCAAGCATGACAAGGTTTATCAGGAAGGTTACAAGCAGGCCAGGGTGGATGTGGCCGTCAATGATTGGGAAACCAATACAGGAAAGGATTTATCCAAACGGGAGCCCAAGCGGCTGGTTAGCGTCATGGTCCCCAAGCGGGAGGAAAATAATGTCATTTACGACGCCCAGGAAGTCAAGGTAGAGGATTACAGATGAAAAGATTTTTGTCTTTGGCTGTCTTTGTGTTTTTGGTTTATCCCCCGTCATATGCTGTGGCGACCCCTGATTCTACTGCGGCTATTCTGCACCAGACAGCCGTGCAAACAGCAGAACACCTGCAACGGTTAGCCGAGATAGTAAGAACCATTAAAACATTACAGGAACAAGTAACAAGTACGAGAGGATTACTGGAATTAGCCAAGCAATCAGCCCGGGGGGTGGATGGCATTGAATTGATCGGGGATTTTCATGATATCACTTTGGGAACGAATAGTGTTATCCGTAATGTTCAATCATATATGGGTTCGACAGAAAATCTGCCGGATCGTTGGAACAGACTTTTTGGTTCGTTGGATCTATGGGTTCGGGATGCTAATGACGTTTTTAGCAATATTGACGTATCCGATAAAACAAATACAGCCGGGTATTTAATTGGGGATAGTTTTCAAGGCCTGTATGAGAAGAATTCCAATATGGTGTCTCAATTTGTTGAAAATTCCAAACAGGTCAGCGAGAAGGGGGCCTTAAAGCAAATTGCTCAGCAAATGGCCCAATTGATACAGATGGAGAACAATAACATGTACCTTTTAGCTCAAATACTTAAAAGTCAGAGCATCGAATCCTCTAATGACAATTTGAAACGTAAAGAAGAAGCCATAAAATTTGAGCAGGAGAATCAGGGTATTAAGGCCTTTAGGGGACTTGTGGACGATAAAACTTTTGGGATTTAAAGATATGGACGTAGTGCTTTCAGCGGTCAAGACAGATTTAAACAGAGTTCTCGATGCCGGGCAGTATATGCTGGTTTCATTTTTCTTGTTGGCGGTATTTGTCAATTACGTTGGGATTTTATCCCGCAGCATTAATTGGGCGGATGTGGTTCTTCGGTTGGCAATCGGCTTTGTTCTTTTACAGAACTATGTTTGGATCATGGACACCACACGCAATATCGTGGCAAGTGTCGATGAAATGCTTAACCCGAACCAGGATTTTATCAGCCAATATGCCGCCATGAGTGACAATATCTGGAAACTTCACGAGGCATCTACTCGGCCGAGCATTGTTTCACAAATCAAATTTATATTTAGCTCGGCAATTTTTCATAATCTGATCATTAACTTTTCCTTCCTTTTTTATGCGCTCATTGCCAAAGTCATGGAAGCGGTGCGGTATTCCTTGATCGCGATCTTGTATAAATTGGGGCCGGCGCTTATACCTTTTGTTTTGTTTCGACCAATGACCAATGTGGTCAAGGGTTGGTTTACCAGTTATGTTTCAATTCTTTGTTGGCCGATCCTTTGGCATATTGCTTTAGGTATAGCCGTTGGTGTAAGCGGCAATACTCATAGCGTAGAGCAATTTGCTTGTACCAATTTTGCCGTGTGTTTTGTGCTGGTTTTCTCGCCATTGATCATCAATGGTCTTATTGCCGGCATAGGAGCAAGCTCCACATCGGTCTTGGCGGGCTTTATGTCCTCCAAGTCGGCCGCCAGTTTTATGACCGCGGCTGGGCAAGTTGGAGTTGCAGTTGTGGCATCCAGGGTTGTCGGGCCGCTTATCCAGAAATTGCCCGGTTCCCCTACAACCGCGACAGGCAAATTTAAGGATTTGATGCTGGGGCAAAAAGGCAAAGGAGTAAAGCCATGAGTGAACTTGTTTTTAACCGCGTCATCTTGGAAAAACATAACCGTGTTTTGACTTGGGGCTTGATGATCTTGCTGGGGCTTAATTTGATCTTCGTTTTTTGGTTTATGCGGGCTTCGGGTCAGCCGCCGCTGATTGTTTTTGCGAAAGACGGCCAGCTGGAAGTCCTCAAATCCAGAGACCTTAAGATGGACGAGGCGTTCTTGAAGGATTTTGTAAAAATGGTCACTGGACAATACTTGTCCTTTAGCGTTTCGTCCTTGCCTAAACAGATCGAAGGTATCAAGCCATACCTGGCCCCTAAGTCAGCTGAAACCATCCTTGCTTCTTTCAAAAATAATCAGACAGTCATCGAAAAAGAAAGCATTTCTCAGCAATTTGTGATCAATGCCATTGCCATCACCAAGAAAACGGATCCTTTCTGGGTAGAGGTCGAGGGTACAAGAAACATCCGTGCTTCCGGCAATGACAAAAGTGCCGCTGTTACATATATCCTTGAGATCAAGAAAATAAAACCCAGCGAAGAAAACCCTTACGGTTTATTGATGACCGATATTATTGAGAAAGGACAAACAAAATGAAAACCTTAATGCTCATCACGTTCATGCTTTTATCCGGATCGCTTTGGGCCAATCAGGATAACCGTTACTTGCAGACAGGCAAGGTGCAATACGAGACCCCGCTGGAAGAAGACGTGCTCAAGGTCAACACGGCTTTAGGATATTGCACGGTCTTGGAGTTTGCAGAAAAGCCCATGCTGGTAACGGTGGGGGACAATTCACTGATCCAGGTGGAAATTCCCCAGAACTCCAAAAGCGTTGTCATTAAACCCATGCAAGAGGCCGGGGAGACAAACCTGTTCGTTTTTACCCCAAGCCAGCGGTTTAATTATAACGTGGTCATAGGTAGTCCGGCCCAGGTGGACTATGTTCTGGATTCCAGGCAAGCCCTCAAGGACAAGGGCAAAAGCCATAGCCGATTATCGCTGGGAACTGTTTTGAAGATGGCAAGGTCCTATGCGGGCTTAAAGTCATTGGGCGTTATCAATCAGCGTGAATTTATCCAGAAAGACATTTTTAATCAATGCTCCTATCCGTGGGTGAGTATTGATTTTCTTGAGGTCTTTGCCAACAAAGACCCGCATTATCTGGTGTTTCATATCGTCGTCCATAACCTGGCAGATGAAACCCTCAATTTGAAGGAAGAAAATGCCAGTATCCTTGTCAATGACCAGAAGTTTATTCCTCAATATGTCCTGTTTGATAACGATCGGTTAGCTCCATCGAGTAAAACCGACGGCTGGCTGGTTTTGGAGAACAGTTTTGTGTCCATAGACAATAAGTTTTCTTTAAGCGTTGGGGTGGGGGACGAAGAATATGTCTGCAAACAATCCGTTTCTTAAAACAGATAACACAGGCAAACGTCAGCCAACGTTTTTTACTTGCGCTTTGATCGGTCTATTTATTTTTGGTTCCTATTTTATTTCAACAGGCAAAAAGCCCATCAAACATGAAGCCAAACAGACGATCATCAAAGAAAAAGACATCATTGAAGCCGCCAACAACACCAAACCCCTTACGGATGAAGGAAAAGCGTTCAAATTCGACTACAGCCAGCTTTTAAAACCACCCGAAGTCAAGCAAACCGTCCTGGTCCCGATAACCCCGCCGCCGGTGAGCAAACGCATTTCCCCCATAAACACAAAAATCATTGTTTTTGACAATACCAAAGATTATCAGACCAATTGGGTGGTGCCATTAGGAAGTATGATCAAGTGCCTGTTAATCCACAATATCGTCACCAATAACTTTGAAGCTCCGGTGATCGCCCAGGTATGGGAGGACTTTTACTTTGATGGCAAATTGCTTTTACCCTTTGGGACACGGATCTACGGGACCGCTTCTGTCGGAAAACAAAGGGACAGGGTGACGGTACGTTTTGACAATATTGTTTTTCAGGATGGCAAGACAGTCAAGATCAATGCCATTGGTTTAAGCAAGGATGGCTCCGGTGGTTTGACCGGTACGGTCATTGATGAGCACAACAAGCAGACTTTTATTCAAATGGCGCTTAATTTTTTAAGTGGTATGGCATTGGGGTTACAGCAGACGGCCACCAATCAGGTCACAGGCATTAGTGAGATTGAAGCCAGTTCCCGCAATGCCATACTAAACGGCGCGGCTAATACTTTTCAAAGTGAAGCGGGACGCATTAAAGCCGACGCAGAAAACGCCAAAGGATATGCCATTGTCCTGGCCGGCAGTGATCTGATTGTTTATTTCACGAAAGAAGCTGACGTTCAAGGGGGATAGACATGTCTTTGAAATTCGTGTCCTTATTATTTGTGATTGTCTTAAGCGGATGCGCTACCTGGGATGATCCTGACTTTAGTAAAACTTTGATTCCGTTCCCCGAACGACAGGCAGAAAAACACAAAGAGGAAAAGGCCTGGGTTGAGGCCAAGACCAGCCGGGCGTGGGTCAATGCTCATGTGGATGAGAACAGTGATCTTGTGGAAGGTCATTATAAACACATTGTGATAGAGGCCGGACATTGGGCGGTTAAGCCAGATGGAAAATAATAAAGAAAATAACACAGAGAATACCCGTGACTTTGGCCTTCTTGCCCTGATTTTCTTAGTAATTCTCTACCGTAAATACGGTGAGTGGGTCCAGGCAAAACTACAAGAGCCGTATTCTTTAGTATTGCTTGGATTGGCGGTGGCCTTGGCATTAGGACTGCTTTGGTGTACAGGGCACTACATCGAGAAATTAAGGAATCGTTTCAATATGTGGCGACTGGGCATTAAGCCCGCAAAAGATATAGCGTTTCCTTTTTATATTTTTGATCTACCAAAGCAATTGAAAGCCCTTTACCAGAAGGGGAATAATCTCGACATGACTCTTTTAGGAATGAATGCCGAAAAACGGAATAAAGAAATGGTCACCGTTTCCGATATTCAGCGAAGCCAGCATTTACAAATTCTAGGAATGACCGGCACAGGCAAGACCTCAGGGGTTTTCTTGCCTTTGATCTATCAGGACGCCTTGAAAAATCGTCCTGTTATCATCCTTGATGCCAAAGGAGAGTTATCATCCATTTACCAGCTTCATGCCATGCTGGCTTCTATTGGCAGGGCTGATGATTTTTTGCTGTTCTCGTTGGCGTACAAAGATATTTCCTGTACGTATAATCCGCTATTCGTGGGGGAGTGTGATCCCCAGATCGTCATAGATGCTTTTTTAAGTAATTTTCAAGATGACAATTCGTTTTATAGGGAAATGTCTAAAACGATATTCACAAATGCTTTTTACATTTTGCATTCGCTGGGCAAGCCTTTTACGGTCTTAGATATTTATGCTTATTTGACCAAACCATCCTGCTATAGCTTTATTAATAAACAGATCACAGACAAACACGGAAAAGGGATGACGCATTTAAAGTTACTGGAAGGATTGATCGAGCGTTTGAAGAACCAGCAAAATGGATTGGAAAATGTGATCGCGGGTTTTACCAACTATCTTTTTGCCCACCAGGACAGCACCCTCAATGACCCTGACAGCGATATTGTTTTAACTGATGCGATAAGACAACGGAAAATTGTGTATTTTCAGCTTCCGACGAATTCTTATCCCATCCAGGCTATAAGTATCGCCCGCATGGTACAGGCGAATTTGCGCTATATTTCTTCACTTATTCAAACAGGACAAATACCAAAAAATACATTGGTTAGTATTGTCATTGATGAATACGCTTCATTCGCCGAAGAGTCTTTTGTTGAGGTATTAAACAAGGCCCGCAGCAGCGGGATGATGGTGACCATAGCGCATCAAAGTTTAAGCGATTTAAAAGCCATATCCGTAACGTTCATGAAACGTATTGACGAAAATACTCTCAATAAAATTTATCTTAGGCAAACCGACCCGGAACTTTGCGAATTGATAGCCAAAAGCATGGGTACATACCTTAAAGAAGAAAAAACATACCGGATGACTGCGGGTAAGTTTGGTAATCAAATTTACAGCGGAGAATCGTCCAACCGTGTGGTCAATGAGTTTCACTTTCCGCCGGATAAAATCAAGAATTTGCATAAATTTGGCCAAGGATATTTTATTTATAGGGGAGACAACAGCCAGAAGTGCGTTAACTTGGGACATTTTGTTGATATGCCGGAATTGCAGTATAAGAGAAAAGAAAAAAAGAATAAAAGAGGTGGATTGCGGTTATTTGAGAAATACTATCTTAATTCGGCAAAGCCAAAATTGGAAAAACCTGAGAAAGATAATAAAGAAGATGGCGGAGCAAGGCCGCACATC
Organism: Candidatus Omnitrophota bacterium; assembly: GCA_030650275.1. Taxonomy (NCBI): domain Bacteria; kingdom Pseudomonadati; phylum Candidatus Omnitrophota; species Candidatus Omnitrophota bacterium. Next base: position 47,577 of record JAUSEK010000005.1, read on the forward strand.
GGAGATTGATTTCTACAAAGGACTGGTCATATGGGTTTTGCAATACTTGAAAAGCGTTATTTAGGAATGGTAGAATGTTCTGAATATATAGGTATTAGCAAGGGGACCCTTTATGTATGGGTGTGTCATAAAAGAATTCCTTACATAAAAGTTGGAAGACTGGTAAAATTTGATCTGAAAGTTATAGAAGCATGGCTCAAAGAAAATTCTGTAGCAAAATTGAATTGATTTTACCACTTACTGACTTCCTCTTTAGCATAGAAGCCGATTGACAAGTTTATTTTTGTCAGATATACTATGTCCAGATATATGGACGTATATCCATTTAACTGGACAACAAAATGAGATTTAATAAGCCCCTCAACCATATTTTAGACAGCCAGACAAAAACTATTTGTTTGCGACTGCTTTGTAACCATCCTACTGAAATAAACGGCAGGCAATTATCAAAGATTGTTAAGCTGTCGCCCACAACTGTTCATAAGGCCATGAAGGAATTAGCTAATGAACAGATCATTATTCTAAAGAATTATGGAAATTCTCATGTATATGAGTTAAATAAAGACAATAGGATTGTAGCGGAGATATTAAAACCCATGTTTAATAAAGAAAAAATACTGTTAGACAGCTTTATAAAAAACATTGTTCGGGGTATTAAAAGATCTGGATTTATAAATTCAATCTTTTCAATAGTGCTTTTTGGCAGCGTACAAAAAGGGACCGAAAAGCCCGGCAGCGATATAGATTTATGTGTTGTGGTCAAAGAACAAAAGGATAAAAAAAGGGTAGAAAATCTAATATTTAATATGAATTCCGGTTTAATGATCCCCCTAGGCATGGGTATTGAGCCTTACGTTAAGACTATCAGTGAATTTAAAAAAGATAAGGGATTGGGCGTTATTAAATCAATATTAAAATCTCATCGAATTGTGTGGGGTGAACGATTGGAGGGGGTAGTATGAGCGCGAAATCTTTAAAAAGTATCTATGTTTCTCAAAATGGGTATAAAGGTTTCCAAAATAAAGCCAATGATTTCTATCAAGTAATGCGATTATCGCTAGACGCTGGATTATGGAACGGAGTAGGTTTAAATGCGGCGCATTGTGTTATCTCCTTAAATGATGCTTTAACAGTCTACTTTTTGAGGAAAAGATTTAGTGGAGATGATCATCGGCATGCATCCCAGTTGCTCTCGCAAATACCCATTGATGGAGTTAAGCAATACGTTAATGCGTATGATAAAATAATTTCTAAGAAACATATGGTTGCTTATGAAGAACGTGAATTCAGACAATCCGAAGCATTGGAGATTGTTAAACAAACAGAAAGATTTTATCAGTGGGGCGTAGGTCAATTGCCACATTGAGAGATGTTGTATGCAAAACGATGTCCATAGCTTCAATAGTATATGCAAAATGAAGTTATAAAAGGTTGAATAATATGGCTGTCTTTAATCGTGTTTGTTGTCCAGGGTGCGGTCAAAATCATAATGTCTATAAAAGAGACGTTAAGGAAATCATTTGTACGCATTGCAAAGCAGAGATCAAAATCAGTTCCCGGGAGGGTAATTATTTTATCGAGCATTACTTCAACGGCAGGAGAAAAAGAGAGAAAGTAGGTTCCAGCCGAAAATTAGCTGAAACGGTTTTAGCCAAGCGTAAGGTCGAAATTGCTGAAGGCAAGTTTCTCGATGTTAACAAAAGTGAAAAGATCAAGTTTGAAATTTTTGGCAACGAGTTTATTAATGTCCATTCCAAGGTTAATAAAAAGAGTTGGCAGTCAGATCGCTACAATCTTAATAGCTTGGGTAAGTTTTTTGGAGGCAAATACCTTTACGAAATCAAAGTCAAAGATATCGAAGATTTCAAGTTGGAACGTTCTAAAACCGCTTCACCGGCTACAGTTAATCGGGAGCTGGCTACTTTAAAGACGTTATTTAATAAAGCGGTGCTTTGGGACAAGCTTAAAGAGACTCCTGCAAAAGCTGTTACTTTCTTGAGAGAGCCAAAAGGCCGGGTCCGGTTCCTGGAACGTGAGGAGATCGTTAAATTGCTTTCCAATTGCAATAAAAAGCTGCGACCCATTGTGGTTGTTGCCTTAAATACCGGGATGCGCAGAGGAGAGATTTTAGGCTTAAAATGGTCAGATGTTGATCTCAAAAGGGCTATTTTAACCCTCCATGACACCAAGAATGGTGAAAAGCGGGAAGTATACATAAATGAGCAGGTCAAGACGGCTTTGATTAGGATACCCAGGAATGCCCAAAGTCCTTATGTTTTCTGCGGTTCCAACGGAAAACCATACCAGGATGTTCGCAAATCATTCTGGACAGCCCTGCGTAAATCTGATATAAAAGAGTTTCATTTTCATGACCTGCGGCATACTTTCGCAAGCCAGTTGGTCATGGCCGGTATAGATCTAAATACAGTGCGAGAATTATTAGGCCATAAGGATATAAGAATGACATTGCGTTATAGCCATTTATCGGCAAGCCATAAAAAACATGCGGTGGACGTTTTAGGTAAAAAGATAGACACTTTTTGGACACTAGACGGTGATTCTAAAAGTAAGCAAAATTATGATTTATCGCAAGTTATTGGAAATAAACAACTAATGAGGTCCGGGACGTAGCGCAGTTGGCTAGCGCACTTGAATGGGGTTCAAGAGGCCGTGAGTTCAAATCTCACCGTCCCGACCATTTTAATTTAGGGAAGTGAGATTTGAAGCCGACCCGAGCGCCATTGGTCCAAGCGAGGGCGGCCGACTGCGGGGGAATACCAATGACAGACTCTTTCAAAGACCGCCGGCAGCATGTCCGTATTTACCGTAACTATATCCTTTCCTATCATTTAAAGGGGAAAGGCAACATCAAATACGAAATGTCGCAGGTCAATAATATCAGCAAAGGCGGGATCAATTTCATTGTCAACGCGCCCTTTGAGCCCGGCAGTGAACTGGTCATTGAGCTCAAGACGCCGTTTTTAGGCGACAACGTCACCCTGGAGGGGGTGGTCCTGGACTCAAAGGAAAAGATCCCGGGGCTCCTGTATGAGGCCAGGGTCCAATTCCATGAACTTTCGGCACAAGCCCAGGATGTTCTGGACAAGATCGAGCGTTATTCTTCCGAAAATAAATAAGGATAATCGTGTGAGGTTCGTATGGAACGCATCAATATCGGTTTGATCGGCTATGGCGTCATCGGACAAGGGGTCGTCAAGATCCTGAAAAGCCGCCGTAAATTCTATAAAGACAAATATCAAAAAGATTTCTTTATCAAGACCATCGCGGACCGCAGCATTGCCAAAAAACCCTCACCCGGTCTGGACAATACTTTTTTGACCCCGGACTATCATGCCGTGCTCAATGACAAGGATATTTCCATCGTCATTGAACTCATCGGCGGCATGAATCCGGCCAAGGACATCGCTTTGTCCGTTTTGCGTTCCGGGAAGCATTTGATCACCGCCAACAAGGAACTGATCGCCAATTGCGGCCAGGAACTTTTCAAAGAGGCCAATGCCGCCGGTAAAAGCGTTTATTTTGAATCCGCGGTCGGGGCCGGCATTCCCATCATCCGCACCATCACCGAGGGTCTGGCCGGCAATAAATTCAACGGCGTCTACGGGATCATCAACGGCACCTGCAATTATATTTTGACCGAAATGTCCCGGAGACAATTGACGTTCCAGCAGGCCCTGAAAGAAGCGCAGGAAAAAGGATATGCCGAAAGCAATCCGACTTTGGACATCAACGGCATGGACGCGGCGCACAAACTGGCTATTCTGGTTTTCTTGACCCAGGGGAAGTTCGTCGGGGTCAAGGATTTTTATACCGAGGGGATCAATCATATTTCCCACGAGGACATTGAATTCGCCGGTAACCTGAATCTGACCATACGGCTTTTGGCCATTGCCAAGAGGGTCGGCAATGAACTTGACGTGCGTGTGCATCCGACGCTGATCCCCAAAGAGCACGCGTTGGCCACGGTCAACGGTGTGGACAATGCCATCTTTTTGGATACCGACCCGCTGGGTGATATTTTCATTGAAGGTCAGGGCGCGGGGCAGATGACCGCGGCCTCCGGGGTCGTCAGCGATCTGGTCAATGTGGCCATGCGCAAAGACATGGCCATGCCGGTGTGGGCGGGCAACCCCATTGAAGAGGGGGAGGGCCTCACCATCCGCAAGATCGATGAAGTGGAGACCCGTTTTTACATCCGTTTCATGGTCATTGACAAACCCGGTGTTCTGGCGATCATCACCGGTGTTTTGGGCCAGCACAATATCAGCATCGCGTCCGTCACCCAGAAACAGGAAAATAAGGGCCTGACCGTTCCCGTGGTCATGTTGACCCATGGCGCCAAGGAACATCTGGTGCGCGAGGCACTGGAACAGATCAATCATCTGGCGGTGGTGCGCAGCAAACCCGTGGCCATCCGCATGGAGAAGTTATGATGGTCCGTTGGACAGGCGTCATTGAGCGTTACCGTGAATATCTGCCGGTTTCCCAAAAGACCCCGGTCGTCACCCTGCATGAAGGCAATACGCCTTTGATCCCGTCGGAAGAATTGTCCAAACGCACCGGCCTGCAGGTTTTCTTGAAATATGAGGGTTTAAACCCGACGGGGTCTTTCAAAGACCGCGGCATGACCATGGCCATTTCCAAGGCCGCTGAAAAAAAGGCCAGGGTGGTCATCTGCGCGTCCACCGGCAACACCTCGGCTTCGGCCGCGGCGTATGCCGCCCGTGCCGGGATGAAATGCGTTGTCCTGATCCCCAACGGCAACATTGCTCTGGGCAAATTGGCCCAGGCCATGGTGCATCAAGCACAGGTCATTGCCATTGACGGTAATTTTGACGATGCTTTAAACCTGGTCAAGGACATCGCGGCCCATTATCCGGTGGAACTGGTCAATTCCATCAATCCTTTCCGTATTGAAGGGCAAAAGACAGCCGCTTTTGAGATCTGTGATTTCTTAGGGGACGCCCCGGATTTTCATGCCATACCCGTTGGCAATGCCGGTAATATCACGGCGTATTGGAAAGGGTATCAAGAATACAAGTCCGCGGGCAAAAGCAAAATTTTGCCGAAAATGCTTGGATTCCAGGCCGCGGGCGCCGCGCCCATTGTTGAAAACCGTGTCATTAAAGATCCAGACACCATCGCGACTGCCATCCGCATCGGCAATCCGGCCAGTTGGAAGGCGGCGGTCGCGGCCCGCGACGAGTCCAAAGGAACGATCGACAAGGTGACGGACGCCCAGATCCTGGAGGCCTATCGTTTGATCGCCGGCGCCGGTATTTTCGCGGAACCGGCCAGCGCCGCATCCATTGCCGGCATTTTGAAGTTGACCCAAAGCGGGTATTTTGCTCAACACAAGGGCGGGCGCATTGTCTGCACCCTGACCGGGCATGGACTTAAAGATCCCGGCACAGCCATGAAGGACCTGCCCCAGCCGCCGGTTGTTGCCGCGGACCGCAAAGCCATTTTATCGCTCATAGGATTGTGACATGAGGGTCTTGATCACATGCGGGCCAACCTGGGTTCCTATTGACCGCGTTCGGGTGATCAGCAACCGTTCAACGGGGGAAATGGGCCGTGCCCTGGCCCGGGCGTTCCTGAAACGCAAAGCGCACGTGACTCTGCTTGAGGGGCCGATGGCTTTTGATGAACTCAAAAGCGTTCTTAAGAAAGAAGTGCAAAAGGGGCATGACGTTGTCATTCACGCGGCCGCTGTTTCGGATTTTAAACTTAAAACGCCGCTGAAGGGAAAGGTCAGTTCCCGCAAACCCCTGGTCCTGAAATTGACACCGACCCCCAAGATCATCGCGTTGATCAAAAAATGGTCGCCGCGGACATTTTTGGTGGGGTTTAAATTGGAGCCCGGCCTGACACGTTCACGCGTACGGCGTTTGACACAGGAACTTTTCAGGACGGGCTGTGATCTGGTGGTGGCCAACACCGTTGAAAACGGATACAAAGGTTTTATTGTGGATGCGGACGGCCATATTCTGGCGCAGGCGTCGAAAAAAAAGAAAATCGCAGAATTGTTGGTAAAATTATTAATTCGTTAATGTAGGGGCGATGCTTGTCATCGCCCGCGATGAGGGCGAACACAAGGTTCGCCCCTACGGTCAATCATGAAATATATCATTCTTGTTCCTGACGGTGTAGCGGATGAACCGTGCGCTCAACTCAACGGCAAGACGCCTTTGGAAGCCGCCCATACCGTTAACATGGATGACATGGCCCGCAACGGTCTGTGCGGGCTCGTTAAGACCATTCCCGATGGTTTGGCGCCGGGATCGGATGTTGGTAATTTAGCTCTCCTGGGCTACGATCCCAGGGTCAATTTTTCCGGACGGGCGCCTTTGGAAGCCGCGAACATGGGCGTCATCCTGAAAGCCGATGAGGTGGCGTTCCGTTGTAATCTGGTCACCGTCATCGACGGGAAGATGGTGGATTATAGCGCGGGACACATTGATTCCGAGGAAGCCAGAAATTTGATCGAGGACCTGCAGCGGGCCATTGACTGGCCGGACGTGCGTTTTTATGCGGGCAAGGGTTACCGGCATTTGATGGTCATTAAAAGTTTGAACGTTGAGAAATTGTCCGCGATCAAGACCATGGCGCCGCACGATATTCCGGGTCAGCCCGTCGCCGGCCATTTGCCGTCGGGCCCGCAAAGCGAGATCCTGTTGACCCTGATGGAAAAATCCAGGAAGATCCTGGGCGGGCACGCGATCAACCATGCCCGTGAGGGCCTGGGGGACAAGCCGGCCAATCAGATCTGGCTGTGGGGGCAGGGGAAAAAACCGGACCTTCCGTCGTTCAAGGAACGCTGGGATCTGACCGGCGCGGTGATCTCGGCGGTGGACCTGGTCAACGGCATCGGCCGCCTGGCCGGTTTGAAAGTCATCACCGTGCCCGGAGCCAACGGCTATTACGATACCAATTACAAGGGAAAAGCCGAATATGCGCTGGAGGCCCTGAAAGACCATGATCTTGTGTACGTGCACGTGGAAGCCCCCGACGAGGCCGGACATAACGGGGACCTTAAGATGAAGATGGAAACGATCGAACGTTTTGACCGGGACCTGGTCGGTACCATCTTGAACCGTTACGGCAAGAACGATGACGCGCGTATTCTGGTGACCCCTGACCATCCGACCCCGGTGGCCAAACGGACCCACACGTCATCCCCGGTGCCGTTCGTGATGTTCGGCCGCGGCATCAAGTCCAATGGCGCGGTCCAATACGGAGAAACAGCCGCGGCCAAGAACGGATTGAAATTCCAAAGCGGCGAAGAGATGATGCGTTATTTTTTGAAAACAGGGAATTGATATGGAAAAAGAGATCGTTGTCCAGAAATTCGGCGGGTCCTCAGTGGCTGACGTTGAACGCATCAAGAACGTGGCCAGCCGGGTCGTCTCCTATAAGGACAAACATACCGATATCGTGGTCGTTGTTTCCGCGCTGGGGGACACGACGGATGAACTGGAGTCGCTGGCGTTCCAATTGAGCCAAGATCCGCCTGAACGCGAGATGGACATGCTGTTGTCCACCGGCGAACAGATCTCCTGCGCTCTTCTGGCCATGGCCATCAAGGAATTGGGATATGACGCCATTTCCTATACGGGCCGGCAGGTGGGCATCAAGACGGACAAGACGCATACCAAGGCGCGCATCATCACCATTGACGACAAACGGATCCGCAGGGCTTTCAAGGACAACAAGATCGTCATCGTGGCCGGTTATCAGGGCGTGACGTCCCAGGACGATATCACCACCCTGGGGCGCGGCGGTTCGGATCTGACCGCGGTGGCGCTGGCCAAAGCGTTAAGGGCGAAGGTCTGCGAGATCTACACCGACGTGGACGGCATTTATACCGCTGACCCGCGCATTGTGCCTGAAGCCCGCAAGATCAAACAGATCACGTTTGATGAGATGCTGGAAATGGCTTCTTTGGGCGCGCAGGTCATGCAGGCGCGTTCCATCGAGGTGGCCAAACGTTTCAACATTCCCTTATACGTTCGTTCGAGCTTTTCAAAGGAGGAAGGGACCATGATCGTCAAAGAAACCGAGAAAATGGAAGAGATCGCCGTGCGGGGGATCACCTGCAATAAGGGCGAGGCCAAGGTCACCATTTGTTCTGTTCCGGACAAGCCGGGCATCGCGGCGAAGATATTCGGGGAGATCTCCAAGAGCGGCATCAACGTGGACACGATCGTCCAGAACGTTCCGCACGACCGGTTGTCCGATATTTCTTTCACCGTGCCCAAGACAGATCTCAACGAGACCATCAAGGTGACCACCGCCATCGGCAAAAAGATCGGTGCCGGGGAAATCTTGGAGGACAGGAACATCGCCCGCGTTTCCCTGGTCGGGTCGGGCATGCGTTCGCACAGCGGCATCGCGGCCAGGATGTTCAAGACATTGGCGGACAATGCCATCAACATCGAGATGATCTCCACGTCCGAGATCAGCGTGTCCTGCATCATCCAGCAGGACCTGGCGGACAAGGCGGTCAGATCTCTGCACAAGGCGTTCAAATTAGAGGCCATTTAATGTCCAAAGTTATCATCTACGATACAACCTTGCGCGACGGTTCGCAGACCGAGGGCGTGTCTTATACCGTCAGCGACAAGGTCAAGATCACCGAGAAGCTCGATGAGCTGGGCGTGCATTACATCGAGGGCGGGTGGCCGGGCTCTAATCCCAAGGACAAAGAATTTTTTGAGTTGATGAAGCTCCGCAAGCTCAAGAACGCGGTTTTGGCTTCTTTCGGTTCCACGCGCCGGGCGAATGTCAAGCCGGGGGATGACAATAATCTCAAAGAATTGGTCGCTTCCCAAACAAAAACCGTGACCATTTTCGGCAAGTCATGGGACCTGCATGTCACCGATGTCATCAAGACAACACTGGCCGAAAATTTGAAAATGATCGGGGACAGCGTGGCTTTCCTCAAAAGCCACCGGTTGGAAGTGTTTTACGATGCCGAGCATTTTTTCGACGGGTATAAACATAATCCGGCCTATGCCCTGAAGACCGTTTTGGCCGCGCAAAAGGCCAAGGCCGATTGTATCATTTTGTGCGATACCAACGGCGGCACCTTGCCCGAAGAAGTGACCAGGATCGTCAAGGAGGTCAAAAAGAAAATCAGGACGCCTTTGGGGATTCACACCCATAATGATATGGACCTGGCGGTGGCCAATACCCTGGCCGGCGTCAATGCCGGATGCGTGCAGGTGCAGGGGACGTTCAATGGTCTGGGCGAACGCTGCGGCAACGCGGACTTATGCACCGTCATCGCCATCCTGCACACCAAGATGAAAAAAACATCCATCCCGGAAAACAAGATCAAACATTTGATGGAGACGTCGTATTATTTGAGCGAGGTGAGCAATTATACGCTTTCCAATAACCACGCGTTCGTGGGGCACGCGGCTTTTGCCCACAAGGGCGGGGTGCACATTGATGCCATCCTTAAGAACCCGATGGCCTATGAACACATCGAACCGTCCATTGTCGGCAATCACCGCCGTCTTTTGACCTCTGAATTGGCGGGCAAGATGCCCATCATCCTCAAGGCGCAGAAGATGAACATCACTCTGGACAAGAATTCCGAACAGACCAAGAAGCTCCTCGCGGACCTTCAGCAGTACGAGCATGCCGGTTATCAGTTTGAGGCCGCGGACGCGTCCTTCGAATTGTTCATGAAACGCCGTTTGGGCCAGTACCAGCCGTTCTATCATCTGGACGGGTTCAAGGTCTTTACCGAGAAGAAACCCGACGGCACGGTCGCGGCCGGGGCCACGGTGCGTTTGAAGGTCAACGGCCATGACGAGATCGCCACCGTTGAAGGCCATGGTCCGGTTGAGGTCCTGGACAGGGCCCTGCGCGGCGCTTTGAAAAAGTTCTATCCGGCCCTGGAAGACATGCACCTTTCGGATTACAAGGTGCGTGTTTTGGACAGCAAGGAAGGGACCGGCGCCAAGGTGCGCGTTTTGATCGAATCACAGGACACGAAGGATTCGTGGACAACCGTCGGCGTCCACGAAAACGTCATTGAAGCCAGTTGGGAAGCGTTGGCGGACAGCATTGAGTACAAACTCTTGAAAGATAAGAAAGTTTAGGACGGGTCCTGTCTTCGGTTTTCCCCCAGCGTGCTCGTTCCTGCGCGCGCCGGGGGGCCCCCTACCGAAGCCACCCGTACCACACCATGGAACTCCCCTCTCGTTATAATTTCCAGGAAACTGAATCTAAGTGGCTTAAGGTGTGGAAGGACGGCAATGTGTTTCATGCCGTCCCTGATCCCAAGAAAAAGCCATTTACCGTCGTTATTCCTCCGCCCAATGTGACCGGGATCCTGCACATGGGTCACGCGTTGAACAATACCCTTCAGGACATCTTGGTCCGGTATAAACGCATGAACGGTTTTTGCGCCCTGTGGATGCCGGGCACCGACCATGCCGGCATTGCCACCCAGAACGTTGTTGAGAAAGAACTGGCCAAGGAGGGCAAACACCGCCGGGACGTGGGGCGGGAGGCCTTCATTCAACGGCTGTGGGCGTGGAAAAAAGAATACGGGGACACCATTGTCCATCAATTGGAAAAATTGGGATCGTCCTGCGACTGGCCGCGCGCGCGTTTCACCATGGACGATGCTTACAGCGAGGCGGTCAAAGAGGCGTTCATTCACTTGTATGACAAGGGTTTGATTTACCGGGGGGAACGTATTATCAACTGGTGCCCCCGCTGCCAGACCGCGTTGTCCGACGAAGAAGCAGAGCATAAAGAGAAAAACGGCAAACTGTATCACATCCGTTACCCATTGAAGGCAAATCCCGCAGAAGGTATCACCGTTGCCACGACGCGTCCGGAGACCATGCTCGGTGATACGGCTGTTGCCGTTCATCCCAAAGACAAACGTTACCGTAATGCCGTTGGTCAGGAACTGGCCCTGCCTTTGACCGGGCGGGTGATCAAGGTCATCACGGATGATCTTGTGGCCATGGAATTCGGCACCGGTGCTGTCAAGGTGACCCCGGCCCATGACCCCAACGATTTTGCCATGGGCCAGCGGCACAATTTGGAATTCATCAATGTCATGCACCCTGACGGCCGCATCAATGAAAAGGGCGGTAAATTCAGCGGTTTGGATCGTTTTGAAGCGCGTAAAAAGATCGTGGCTCAATTGGAAGAAGAAGGGCTGCTGGTCAAGACCGAAGACCACAAGCACGCGGTCGGTCATTGCTACCGCTGCGACACCGTTGTTGAACCGTATTTGTCCAAGCAATGGTTCGTCAAGATGGCGCCGTTGGCCGGGCCGGCTTTGCAAGCGGTGAAGAAAGGGACCATCCGCATCCGTCCTGAATATTGGGAAAAGGTGTATGTCAATTGGCTGACGGAGATCCGCGACTGGTGCATTTCCCGTCAGATCTGGTGGGGGCATCGCATTCCGGTGTGGTATTGTGTGGGGGATGACAAATGCCTTTTAAAATGCAAAGAGCCCATTGTCAGCAGGACTACTCCCCAACGCTGTCCCCACTGCGGTTCAACCAACCTTAAACAAGATGAAGATGTGCTGGACACCTGGTTTTCCTCGTGGCTGTGGCCGTTCGCGACCTTGGGCTGGCCCAGGGACAATGCTGACCTGAAATATTTTTACCCGACCAACACGCTATTCACCGCCTCGGAAATCATTTTCTTTTGGGTGGCGCGCATGATCATGGCCGGCTATGAATTCATGGGCAAAGCGCCGTTCACGGAAGTGTTCATCCACGGCACGGTGCGCGATGCTCGTGGCCGCAAAATGTCCAAGTCCTTAGGCAACGCCATTGACCCGCTGGAGATCATTGAGGAATACGGGGCGGATGCTCTGCGTTTCAGTTTGATCATCAATTCCGGCCAGGACATTTTTATTTCCAAGGAAAAATTTGAGATCGGCCGCAATTTTGCCAATAAAATTTGGAATGCGGCACGTCTCGTGTTGGCCAAATGTTCTGACGTAGGGGCGTATAGCGATACGCCCCTGCATGCAAATGAATTAGATCTGCCGTCGAGGTGGATCGTATCGCGTTTTTATCAGACGTTGGAAGGCGTCAGCAGCGCCATTGAGACGTTCCGTTACTCCGAGGCCGAAAATCTCATTTATGAATTCTTTTGGGGAGATTTTTGCGACTGGTATCTGGAACTGGCCAAACCGAAATTTGATGACAAGCAGGTGCAGAAAACGGCCGTATTCATTCTTAAGAATTCTCTTAAAATGATGCACCCGTTCATCCCGTTCGTGACCGAAGAGATCTACAGACACATGGGTCCCAAAGAAGAATGTTTGTCTGCCGCGTCCTGGCCTGTCCGTCAAAAAGGGGACATGGACCATAAGGCCGCGCAAGACATGCAGACCGTCATTGATCTGATCGGGGCTTTGCGCAATATCCGCACCCAGTGGAATATGGACCCCAAGGAAACAATGGACGCGTTTGTCGTTCCTGTTGACCGTAAAGAGGAGGAGCTGGTCACGGCTTATGCCGCGGATGTCCGGCGCATGGCCCGTTTGAAAGACCTGACCATAGATACCAAAGCCCCGTCCTTGAGGGACTGCGCCACGGCCCTGGTGGGGCAGACGAAGGTGTTTGTGCCTTTGGCCGGTATTGTGGACCTGGCTAAAGAAAAGAAGAAAATGGCGGATGATATTGCCCAAAAAACCAAGGCCATCCAGGCCTTAGAAGGGCGCTTGAACAATGAGGCCTTTACCTCCAAGGCCCCTACGGACGTCATCGCCAAGGAGCGCGAGCGCCTGGAAACCCTTACCAAAGAAACTGCCCAATTAAATCAGGTTTTGGCCAATTTAAAGTAGTTATTAGGAAAGCGTTTGCCTGGTTTGCATTCACAGGCGCAGGTGTTATCCTTTAAGTGAGAGAAAAGAGCAAACCCGTCGAAAGGCGGGGACGCAAAGGATCGGGCCTAAACCCTTTAGGGGGCATGGCAGTCGAGCGCGCCTCTGAAATGTTTGAGTTTAACGATATCCAGACGTGCGTTCGATTTTAGCAACGCTGTCTGGATTTTATTTTTGGGAGGTTTATAATAAATGTATGGTTAAAATATCCAATGATCAGGGGTTGACGATGGCGGAACTGATCGTCACGATCTTTGTTCTGGGTGTGACTTTATCAAGCATCCTGATGTTCTTTACCAACGCGCGTGTGGCCGAGCAATACGCCCGCGACTCCACGGTGGCGACGTCCCACGGGGAATACCTGATGGAGGAAATGAGGGCGCGCACCACACTGGCCAATATCATCGCTACGGACTGGCCGGCCTGGACCGTGACGAAGGGATTGAACACCCTTCCCACGGAGACCATCAACACGGTCTACACCAATTCTTCGGCCGACCCTTTGGAGATCACGGTCAATGTCGGGTGGGTGCGTAACGCGCGCACTTATTTGTACAGTTTACTGACGAGGATGACAAAATGAGGACGAACAGCGGTTTTTCAATGGTGGAAATGCTCGTGGTCGTCGGCATCTTTACGATGATGATGGCCGGGCTTTACACTGCTTTGGCCGCCGGCAATGTCTCGTGGCAGGCCAGCGAGAACGGGGTCGCCATCCAGAGGGACGCCCGCAACGCTTTGTGGGTCATGGCCAAGGACTTGCGCAAGGGTTCAGGCGCCGCCATTACCCAGTCCGTAGGGTCAACCACGCTGATATTCACACACCCGACGGATGGCAGCGTCACGTACACGTGGTCCGACAGCGGGGCCAATGCCAAAAAATTGATCCGTCAAATGACCGCTTCTTCGCGTATTTTGGCCAATAACATTTCCGCGCTGACGTTCACAGACCAGACAACGTCCATTTTGATCAGCACGACGGTGACCCGTTCTCCGACCGTGGGCCCGTCCGCCAGCTTGACTTTGTCGCAGGAGGTGGCTTACCGATGAAAACGCCTATCTTACATAATTCCAAAGGCATTACGTTCGTGACTTCCTTAATGGTGGTCACGGTCCTGATCCTGTTGTCCGCGGGGTATATGATCTCCCTCATGACGGAATTCAGCACGGCCAAACGCTATCAGGACAGCACCAAGGCGCTCTGGTTAAGCGAGGCCGGGCTGGCTTATTATATGAAGAACCCGACGATGCTGGACTCCGCGCCGCAAACGCAGACATTTTCATCGGGCTCGGTGTATATCAGCAAGGATGATTCCAGCGGTTCGCGGGAAGTGACTTTTTTAGGGACGGTTAACGGGAGCACCCGGAGCATCAAAGCGACCTTCCAGCCTTTTCCTCCGGATGTTTTTAATAATACAATGGCATCGGGGCACAATATCGTTTTAAGCGGTCTTTTGGCGACCATGAAGGTTTATGGGACGACGAAAATTTCCGGGGCTTATTCCCAAAGCGGTTTCTTGGCCTCGGGCTGGTTTGAAAGTAAGACCGAAGGAGTTGCCAGTGCTCAAACGACTTTGAAATTCCCGGACTCCAACGTTAACGGCACGCCCGATGAATTCAATGATTTTAAGGCCTTTTATCAGAACCTGGCCTCAACATACGCGCCCAGTGAAGTGGCGTACATTCAAAGCAGCGGTACGGTCAATATTGTGCCCAATTCATATCTTGCCGGAAAGAAATTGATCTATGTGGAAGGGGCCACGGCCGGCAGCGGGGACGTCAACATCCTTTTTGACGCCTCCTGGCAGGACAATGAAAATGTGACCGTGGTTTCAACCGGAGATATCACCTATCTTCAACCCCTGCAAGATACGGCCAATTCCAAGATGAATATGGTGGCCTGGGAGGATTATAATGAGGCCTCCATCCTGTCAAGCACGCATGCGGGCGTGACCTATGCCCACGATGATGCCAATTATTTTTCCATATTCAGTTTGTCCACGACGACCGGTAACGTGATCGCCAATGACAATATCGCCGCGCTGGAGGTCTTATCGGACAAACGTTTTTATTACAATAATCCGGTCAGCGATAGCCAGGTGCCGCCCGGTTTTGAAGGGTTGATCTCTCAATCCGCGTCCGGTTTTCAGACAGAACCATCCTTATGGCAGGAGATCTGAAATGACAAAACGCTGGCAATGGATCATTTTGGCCATGTTGGCGGGGCTTATTGTGATGCGTTTTTGGGGCCCAAAGGCCCCCTTACACAAGGAGCCTGTTAATGCCGGTGTGCAGATACAAGCGGAAACAACTCCTGTTCCCGTTACGCCTAAAAGAAAATTAGTTCCCGAAGACCCGGCCAAATACGGTATGGTCGTCATAGCGCCCGGTGCCGAACCCGAAAACCAGGAGGAATGGGATCGCTTCATGCAAAAGGCCATCGTGGAGCAGAAAATTTTGGAAACCCCTGAAGCCCAAAAAATGTTGGCGGAAACAAAAATGCCGCAAGAACAATACCGTCAAACTATGGACAAGGTTGACGCGGACATCGCCAAATTTGAAAAAATGGCAGGGGAGGGCCCTTTTGACCCCGAGACAAAAAAACGCCTGCAGGTCCTCTACCAGTTGAGGTCCTTGAGCAAACTGCTTGAGAAAAAAGTCACCCAGCCCTAAGCCGATTTTGTGTTATAATGACCCCTTCATGAAAACCGCTGATATCCGTAAGATCGTGTCTTTAGCCCTGTCCGAGGACATAGGCCGGGGGGACGTGACCACCGATGCTTTGGTCCCGCGGGGCCGCAAAGCCGTGGTCCGTGTTGTTTTTAGGTCTCCCGGCGTTGTTTGCGGGCTTGGGCTAGCAGCCATGGCCTTTAAGTTGCTGGACCCCAAGGTCCGTTTTAAACCCCTGGTCCGTGACGGTGTTTTTTTGTCCAAGCCGGGACCTATTGCCCGTATCGAAGGTCCGGCCAGGGCCATTTTGACCGGGGAACGCGTGGCCTTGAATTTTCTGGGACGGCTTTCAGGCATTGCCACGCTCACGCGAAGGTTCGTTCAAAAGATCAGACCGTATAAGGCCATTATTTTAGATACCCGTAAAACGATCCCGTTGCTGCGCACGCTTGAACGTTACGCGGTCCGTTGCGGGGGAGGGACCAATCACCGTTTTGACCTGGGTGTTGCGGTCCTGATCAAGGACAATCACCGCGCTTTTTGTTCCCCGGCCATGAGCATTCCGGCGATGGTTTCCCGCGTCCGGAAAAAGAGCGGCCGGATCGAGGTGGAAGCAGACAATATGAAACAGGTGCGCGCGGCCCTGACCTCGTCGGCGGACATCATTTTGCTGGATAATATGAGCCCGGGTCAAACGCGCAAAACCGTCTTATTGCGCGATCGCATGAGACCCAATGTTCACCTGGAGTCATCCGGCGGCATCACCCTGGCCAATGTCCGCGCTTACGCGGCCGCCGGAGTGGAGCGCATTTCCGTCGGCGCTTTGACCCATTCTTCCAAAGCCGTTGATGTTTCCATGGAGTTTATGTCATGAGAGTGTTCGTGTTGGCCCTGTATGCGCTGTGCTGCTGGATGCCCGCAGGCGTAGCCCAGCAGGCGAAAGGCCCTGTCCCTGCTGACGCAACGGAGATGGGTAACGCCATTTTTGATGATGAGGCCTTGCTGGACGGCTACGCGCAAAAATACGCGGATGAGCCCAAGGACATCCTTTTGGCCATGGTCGCTGATCATTCCGTGGGCGCCTACAAAAGTGCTGCCGCGATCCGCGTTTTCCGCCTGAAATACGCGGACCAGGTGTTGTCCGCTGAAAAACCGGTGGTCTTAAGAACATTGTTGCGCCGTCTCAACCGTACGGATTCAGCGTTCGTGCAGGTGGAGATCATGCACACGCTGGTGGTTGTGGACCGTTACCAGTATTTTGAACCAATGACATCGGCGCTCATCCAGAAAATGGACCATTATAACAACGTCGTCAGCGCCAATGCCTATGAGGCCTTGGATTTCATCACTAAAGGCAGTACGCGCGCCAGGGAGGCCAGGATCGTATTCAATATCATCCGCAAGACCCTGTTTTTGTCGCGCAAACGTCTGGAAAATGTCAATGAACCGGGTGACCGGCTGAAGGCAAAATTGTCCCTGCTGCGCTGGTCCATCAAGGTTTTGGGCACGCAGGAATTGAAACGCCTGCCGTCGGGGGTGATACGGCTTTTATAAATCGCCTACACAAAAACCCGTACATTTGCTATACTCTAAGAATATGCTGCTCAACCAATTAACATTCCATGCCCCTAAAACCGTTCCTGAAGCGGCCAAACTGCTCGCGGACCTTAAAGACGTCAAGATCCTGGCCGGAGGGACCTTCCTTTTGAACAGTTTGAAACTTTTAAAGACCAAGGGAATAAAAACAGCGGCCCATGTCTTGAGTTTGGCCGCAATTGAAGACCTTAAAGGGATCAGCGTTGACCCCAAGGGCCTGACCATCCGCTCCATGACCACCATCACCGAGATCTTTGAAAGCCCTCATCTGAAGGACAATTTTCAGGTTTTGCGCACGGTGTGCCACAATATTTCAACGACGCCCATCCGCAATATGGCGACCTTCGGCGGTAATTTGACCTGCCGCTATACCTGGACGGAAATGCCGGCAGTCATGATCGCCCTGGATGCCCGGATGCATTTCATAGGTCCGGACGGAATGTCCCATGAAACGGGCGCGGAAGATTTTTTCAAGAACGCGGCCCGCACGGATAAAATATTCACTCACGCGTATATTCCCCGTGATACAGGCGCGTCCATTGCTTACCGCCGGGTCAAAAAAATGTCCGACGTGGACGTGCCTTTATTGTCTTTGTGCGTCAAAACGAATTTGAAAGGCAAACAATGGTCCAATACGCGCGTCTCCATCAACAGCACAACGGTTTTTGCCCAGCGGGACATCCAACTGGAAGAATTTTTGAATAGCTCCCAGTCGCATCCAAAGTTGGGGGAGGAGGCGCTCAAACATTTGACCGCTTCCATTTATGACACCCGCAGCAGTGAATACAAACAGCATATGTTCCGTGTCTGCATCAAAACAGCTGTTGAGGAGATCGGCCGATGATCGTTTCGCTAAACATTAACGGCCAAAAGCACGACCTGGACCTGAAGGGCAATGAAACTCTTTTGGAGGTCCTGCGCGACCGGCTGTCAATGACAGGCACCAAGACCGCGTGTCAGGAAAGCGAATGCGGCACCTGCACCGTCATGATCAACGGCAGGGCTATTTTGTCGTGCATCACTCTGGCGGTCAATTGTCAGGGCAACCGGATCACGACCATTGAGGGTCTGGCCAAAGGAGATGTGTTGCATCCGGTCCAGCAGGCCTATTTGGATTGCGGGGCCGTGCAATGCGGGTTTTGCATCCCCGGCCTCATCATGTCAACCACCGCTTTATTAGAAAAGAACCCTAAGCCCTCGCAGGAAGAGATCGAATATGCCCTGGACGGCAACATTTGCCGCTGTGCCGGGTATCCGAAGATCTTTGACGCTGTGCGCGAAGCAGGCAGGGTGATGGGCAAAAGCCATGAAAACAAAGATCAATAAAGAATACATTGACCCGGTCGGAAAAAGCGTGCCCCGCATTGACGGCAGGGGCATTGTCACCGGCCAGACCAAATACGCGTTTGACGTGGCTTTTCCCAACATGCTCGTCGGAAAAATGCTGCGTTCCCCGCATGCCCACGCGCGCATCATTAGCATTGATACCTCTAAAGCCGAAGCATTGCCCGGGGTCAAGGCCATCATCACGGCCAGGGACACCGGCTTGATCAAGTTCGGTTCCAATGAATATTTCTTTCCGCACACCGTGGACCAGATGGCGCTTGAGGCGGACAAGGTGCGCTATATCGGCGATGAGATCGGCGCTGTGGCTGCCGTGGATGAAGAGACCGCGGATGAGGCGCTCAAACTCATCGACGTAAAATATGAAATCTTGCCGGCTGTCTTTGACATTGAAGAAGCCATCAAGCCCGGCGCCCCGCAGATCCATGAATCCATGAACAATATCGCGGTCATTTTGCCGGTCAATTTCGGCAACCCGGAACGGGCCATGAAAGAATCTGACTATGTGCGCGAAGACAGGTTTTGGTGTCCGGCCGCCCATCACGCCGCCCTGGAGCCGCATGTCTGCGTGGGGCAATGGGAGACATTTTCCAATAAGATCACGCTGTGGTCGTCCAGCCAGGCGCCGTTCAAATGCCGCGAGGCCTTGGCCAAGACATTGAAGATGGACCTCAACGACGTGCGCGTCATCAAGATGGCGGTCGGCGGCGGTTTTGGCGGGAAACTGGAAATGCTGCCCATGGATTTCGCGGCCTGCCTTTTGTCAAAAAAAGCCGGCGGCTTGCCGGTCAAAATTTCTTTGAGCCGCGAGGAAGAATTTATCAGCACCCGCCGCAAGCACGGCATGATCTATAAAATAAAGACAGGGGTCAAGAAAGACGGCACCATCATGGCCATCACCGGTGAGGTTTTGGCGGACGGCGGGGCGTATTGCAGTTATGGCCCGACGGTATTGGCCGCGGCCATCATGCGCATTTTCATGGTGTATAAGATCCAGCATTTCCGCATGAGCGGTTATCGTGTTTATACCAATACACCTGTCAGCGGGGCCATGCGCGGCTTCGGCGGCGTGCAAAGCGGGTTTGCCATTGAATCCCACATGGACATGATCGCCAGGGACTTAGGCATGGACGCGGTGGAATTCCGTCTGAAGAACATCACAACGCCCAACATGGTCACGATCAACAAGATGGTCCTGACCACCAATGGTCTACGCGAATGCATTGAAAAGGCCTGCGCCGCGGCCCAGTGGACCAAAAAACGGGGCAAACAGAAAAAATTGTGCCGGGGCATCGGCATCGGCATTGCCGCTGATGTCATGGGTTCTAAAATGTACAAGTCGCACGAGAGCGCCGGGTCCATCGTCAAGGTGGAAGAGGACGGGTCGGTGTATTTATTTACCGGTGCCGCGGACACGGGACAGGGGTCCAATACCGCGCTTTCGCAGATCGCGGCCCAGGAATTGGGGGTCAGCTACAGCCGCATCAAATGCAAATCCGGGGACACGGAGATCACCCCATTTGACACGGGCAGTTTTGCCAGCCGTGTCACGTTCATTTCCGGCAACGCGACCGTGTTGGCCGCGCGCGACGCTAAAAAACAAATTTTAGACATCGTGGCCAAAGAGCATGGCCTTGACCCGGATGATCTGGATATCAAGTCGGAAAAGGTCGTTGTTAAGAAAGACAACAGCGTCCTTATGAATTTTGACAAAGCGCTGGAATTATGCTCTTCATTCAATTACGGCAAGCAGATCATCGGCAGGGGCAGTTATAATCCCAAGACAACTCCCATTGATTTTCGCACCGGTGAGGGAAATGTTTCTGGCAGTTATGGATTTGAGGCGCAGATCGCGGAAGTGGAAGTCAACAAAGAGACCGGCCAGGTGAAAATTCTGGCCATGTGGGACGCGCATGACATCGGCAAGGCCATCAATCCCCAGTCCGTGGAAGCGCAGATCGAGGGTTCCCTGGCCATGGGCATCGGTTATACGTTTTATGAGGACCTGCGGTTCAAGAACGGCAGGGTCGCCAACGGCAATTTTGCCAATTACCGTTTGCCGCGCTCCATCGGCACGCCCCCCATGCATACGATCCTGGTGGAAACCAATGACCCTGAAGGGCCGTTTGGCGCCAAGGGCATGGGGGAGGCGTCGCTTCTGCCCACGTCCGCCGCGATTGCCAATGCCATTGAAGACGCCATCGGCGTGCGCATCAAGGACCTGCCCATCACACCGGACAAAATTATTAAAGCGTTAAAAGAGACAGAAAAAATATTGTCTTAACCCGATTTGAGGATATAATTGAATTTATGAAATATTTCGTCCTGTTGCTCCTGCTGGCCGTTGGTTCTTTGTCCGGATGTTCCTTTTATCAGGTTGATTCCAAAGGCACCACGCCGGATTTTTATGAGCCGAAAAAGAGCATCAATGACGTGGCTTATCTGGAAAAGATCGACCAGCCCTACGAGGAGATCGGTGTTGTGACCGTGATCACCGAACGCCGTCAGACCCTGGAAGATGTTTTGCCCAAGCTGAAAAATGAGGCCGCGATCCTGGGGGGCGATGCCATCACCGATATCCAGACCGATGCCGATGATCTGTGGAAAAAGGTCAGGCCGCGCAAACTTTTCGGCAATGCCTATACGCGCGCCAAGTACACGGCCAAGGTTGTTGTTCTGAAATAATTATTTTAGTGTCATGCCCGAATGTTTCTGTCGGGCATCTAGTGCATTAGTTTCTGGATTCCCGATAAAAGCATTCGGGAATGACAAATCAGAAGGGACGCTTAAACAGCGTCCTTTTTTATTTGTTCTAATTCTTCGGGGGTGTTGAAGGTCTGGACAATGCCGGGATCATTGATCTCAAGGGTCTGCGGGGCATGGACGGCGAATAAACTGTTCAGGCCTTTGGAGGGGGAAAGGGCGAGGATCTCTGATTTAAGGGAAGCGTTGAACACCGGCGGGTGGCCGCGTTTGCTTTGGTAAGCCGGAATAAGGATAGCCGGATTGTTTTGTTTAAAATGACGGATGAGCGCATCCACGGTGGACGTCAGGATGAAAGGACAGTCCACAGGGGCCAGAAGCACGGCACGGGTCTCCTTCCCGACGATAGAAAGACCCGCCTGGAAGGAGGATGTCTGCCCTAATTTATAATCTTTATTATAGACAATACGGACTTTTTTGTGGTTAAATACATGCGGATTGACGGCGTCAAAATACGCGCCCAGGACCACGATGATCTCATCCGCGATGGAACCCAACAGCGTGTTTTGCAGGTCTTCAATGGCTGTCCGTCGGGATGTTCTGGCCAGCGCCTTGGGGGAGCCGAATCTCTCGCTTTCCCCGGCGGATAAAAGGACACAGGAAATCATAACGGCATTATAGAACCCATGGGTCTTTTGTCAAAATGATCGTTTTTTTACTTCTTGTTATTTCCGCTTTGGCCATTTTGATCACCTTCCGTCTTTTATCCAGGGGGGCTGGCGCACCTGCGCCGGCTGAATTGCCCGCGGCCATTGATCTGCCCGAAAAATTTGAACGCCTGCTCTCGGAAAAGAACCAACTCATCGATCGCCTGGAAAAGCAGGTGGAAGCGGAACGTTCGCACCGGCTGGAATTTGAAAAGGTCAAGGAGCTGTTGGACGAAGAGATCTTAAGATTAAAAGAGCAGAACCGCGGCCTAAAAATTTCCAAGGAGTCCTGAATATGCGTCGTATCCTGATTTTATCTGTTTTATGTTTTCTGTTCGTATCATTAACCAACGCGCAAGAGGAGAATTCCGTGCCCAAGAATCCCGTTGTTGTGTTTGAAACCACCCAGGGGGTGATCGAATTGAAATTATTCCCCGACATTGCCCCCAAGGCCTGCGAAAATATGGTCGGGCTGGTCAAAAAAGGATATTACAACGGTATTATTTTTCATCGTGTGATCAAGAATTTCATGCTCCAGGGAGGTGACCCGACCGGCACAGGCAGCGGTGGGGAGAGCTTGTGGGGCGGAAAGTTCGAGGATGAATTCAGCTCTTTGTACAGTTTTGCTAAGCCCGGTATTCTGGCCATGGCCAATGCCGGCCCCGGCACCAACGGCAGTCAATTCTTCATCACCACGGCCTCGACCCCGTGGCTCAACAATCACCACACCATCTTCGGAGAGGTCTCCGCCGGTTATGACGTTGTGCAGAAGATCGAGAACACACCCGCCGGTCCGGGCGACCGTCCCGTCACCGACCAAAAGATCATCAAGGCCTACATAAAATAATCGTAGGGGCGGGGTAACCCCGCCCGTACATCTATGGAAGATATCCTCTACAAAGCCCTGCAGGCGGTCCAAAAGGGGCAGAGTTACGCGTTTGCCACCATCACAGAAGCTACACCCAAAGGCACTCCCCGCAAAACCGGCTCCAAAATGATCGTTTTTGACGACGGGACGTCGTGGGGGACCATCGGCGGCGGCCGCAATGAGAAAGCCGCCATTGCCGAATGCCTCAAAGCCATTGCCGGCCGGAAACCCGTCAACGTCACCTATAATTATTTCGGAAGGAAAGGGGAGTCGGTGTGCGGCGGCCAGATGAAGGTTTTTATTGAACCGTTCGCGCCGCAAAAGTATCTGGTCATTTGCGGGGCCGGCCATATAGCGCTTCCTTTATCAGCGATCGGAAAAATGCTCGGATTTAGGGTGACCATCATTGATAACCGCAAGGCCTTTGCCAATAAAAAACGGTTCCCGCACGCGGACCAGATCATTGTTGGTGATCATGCCAAAGAGTTGGCCAGGGTGTCCGTTGACCCCGATACGTTTATCGCCGTCGTGACCCAGGGCAATGAATTTGACTATGAATGCATGAAGGCGGTGATCAGGTCGGATGCCGCCTATATCGGTATTATTTCCAGCAAGCCCAAAAAAGTCAAATTCTTCAAACGTTTGCGGGAAGAAGGCGTTGAGGAAAAATATCTCAAGCGCGTGCATATCCCCATGGGCATTGACCTCGGCGCCCAGACGCCCGAGGAGATCGCGGTTTCCATATGCAGCCAGATGGTTGCTTTGAATAACAAGGACAGTATCGGAACGGTTAAATTTAAATAGGGGGGACGGGATGAACAAAGAAGAAGCCATTGATATTGTCCGCGACGCCGGGTTTGGGTTTTTGGCCACGGTGGGAGGGGACCAGCCGCACGTGCGGCCCATGATGCCTTATTTGACCGAAGAAGGGGAATTATTGCTGGCCCTTTTGGGCCGTTCGCGCACCATTTCTGATATCAAATCCAACCCCAAGGTTGAAGTGTGTTTCGTGGACCGCAAAATGTGGTATTGCCGCGTGACGGGAACGGCTGTTTTGAGCGATGACGCGGCTAAGAAAAATCTGGTTTGGGAAGGCATCCCTATGCTGCGCCAGTATTTTGCCGGCCCGCAGGACCAGGGCTTCCATTTGGCGGTCATCACGATCAAAAGCATTGAAGCCATGACGCCCCACGGCCGCACGCCGGAACAGATCAACTTATAAAAGGAGGATTTATGCACATTGACAAAGAAAACGCGGAATTAAGCTGGATATCGATGGTCTTAAGGGTCGCCATGGCGTCTTTGTTCGCAGTGGCGGCTTACGGCAAATTCACCGGTTTGGAGAATTATACGGCCATGATCATGGGCATGTTCAAAGACACGTTTTTGCCCGCCTGGCTTTTATCGCCGTATGTCAATCTTTTGCCGTATGCGGAGGCCCTGGCAGCTATTTGGCTCTTGGTTGGGGTCAAGCTTAGGGAGGCCTGGGTATTTACGGCTTTTTTGCTGGTCAGTTTGGCATTTGGCATAATGGTGATCAAACAGAGCGCGGCAGATAACTTTGTTTTTGTGCTGGTCGCATGCCTGGGGCTGTATGCCAGCCGGTATGATGCCTGCGCCTTAGGGAAATGCTGTAAGAAATAAGCCAGGGAATCCAGGCCTTGCGTATGCGGTGAATATGTGGTATATTTACCGCATAAGGTGCGGTGAATATGCGGTATATATATCAACTTAATAATTGGCCAAAATTCGCCTGGAACCATAAAAAGATCTCAGGCCTGCTTGGCCCCATACGCAATCGCCAGGGGCAGTTGACCGGGCGAATGGGGGCGATGGGATTTTTGCTGCGTTCGGAAGCCCTGCTGCAGACGCTCACGCTGGATGTCCTCAAAAGTAGTGAGATCGAAGGGGAACATCTTAACCCTGACCAGGTGCGTTCGTCTATTGCCCGTAAATTGGGGATGGACATCGGAGGACTTGTGCCTTCCGACAGGAATGTGGACGGTATGGTGGCCATGATGCTTGATGCGACCCAGTATTTTAATAAACCTCTGACGAAGGCTCGTCTGTTCGGTTGGCAATCCGGTCTTTTTCCAGGGGGTTATAGTGGAATGCACAAGATCGTCACCGGCGGCTGGCGCGATGACCGGCACGGTCCTATGCAGGTTGTTTCTGGCCCGGTTGGCAGGGAACGTGTCCATTTTGAGGCACCGGATGCCGCCCGTCTTGAAGCGGAAATGAAGACCTTCCTTCAGTGGTTCAATGCCGTAGCAGAGATCGACCCGGTCCTTAAAGCAGCCATCGCCCATTTATGGTTTGTGATCATTCATCCTTTTGAGGATGGGAATGGACGTTTGGCCAGGGCGATAACAGACATGCAGCTGGCCCGTGCTGATGGCAGTAGCCAGCGTTTTTATAGCATGTCTGTGCAGATCGGGCAGGAAAGAAATACCTATTATACCATCCTGGAAAAAACACAGGAAAGCGATGACTTGGACATTACATCATGGCTGGAATGGTTCTTAAACTGCCTAGACCGGGCGATTACGGCAACCGAGAATACATTAGCCAAGGTCCTTAGGAAAGCCCGGTTTTGGGCGGAACAACCAGTTGCAGCCATTAACGAGCGTCAACGGACGATGATCAACCGGTTATTTGACGGTTTTGAGGGGAAGTTGACGTCATCCAAATGGGCCAAGATCACCAAATGTTCGACTGATACGGCATTGAGGGATATCCTGGATCTTATTAAAAAAGGGGTCCTGACTAAGGAAATAGCTGGCGGGCGCAGTACAAGTTACCGTTTAATATAAGCAAAGAGAAGTTGTTTGTTGTAGAAAACCCCTTGGAAGCCCAAGGGGTTTCTTTTTGCCCTATAATCCATATTCCCTGTATAAATAGTTAACATAACATGTATTATGGGAAGTAAAATAGATGACGGGAAAGGGGCTGGAACACAGCTATTTTTATCAGTTCTTGCGGTTAATCAGGCCCTTCACCCATGGATCATCCTTTCTTTGATTGCAGTTACCGTTGAGAGATTTTATCCTCACGCCCAAACAAGCACCCTCATTTAATTAGCGCCTGTCACTGTCACCCTTTATTTTTTAATTTACCCTACACAAAGTAACAATCATGATAAGGCTATTAACTTTGTTGAGGAATTAAAGGTACCGGCTTAATTTTTGAATCTAGTATCTTCTGCAATTCTTCTTTTTCTGATTTAAACTTCTTATCATCTAATGATGAAATTATTTCATAATACTCAGCAATTCTCTCTGAATCCCCTATTGGGCCAATTGCACGTAAAGATCCCTTAAGAAAATCTATGTGAAGCTTTATCCATGAATCGTCAATGTGCGGACAATTGACATATTCCCTAATTGCTCTAGCAAACCAAACAGCAGCAGAAGAATGTTCGTTATTTTCTTTATAAATACGACCTAATGCATTGTAATTATCCCCAGTTAACTCAATAATCTTATTACTAACATTACCTTTAAACTCATAGAATTTTTCATTAACCTTCTTCTCAAGATTGCTGGTCATCTGTTCAATATGGTCAACGAATTCTTTTTTAATTTCATTCCTTGCTTTGTTAACATCTGTTTTTAGTTCTTTTTTAATAAGACCAAAATTAATTAAACCGGTTAAGCCGAGTATAATAGTTGTTAAAGAAATAAAAATAGTTATATTTGTTGAGTAACTTTGTCTTTGAGATTCCAGTAGTTCTTTATAGAATTGATCATTCTGGGTAATCTTTTCTTCTAATATAGTTAAACGCTTATCTACAAGTTGTTCTTGGCCAGCCTGGGTAGCTTCTTTATTTGCACTGTAACAAATACTTAGACAAATAAAATATGTTGTAATGAAAAGAATAGCACGCACTCTCATCAGTATCCCCCCTATTTGTAAAATTGTTTCATTTGTTGAGGAAATATTAGTAGAAAATTAGGAAAATTAGGGACAGCGCCCTATTTACCAGGTAATTGGCTGACAAAGGCGATGGCTTGGCCTACCCACCCTTTCATGGGGCGGCCGGTGATGTCAAAAGGTACGACATTCTTTTGTTTGAGCGTTTTGACAGCCTGCTCCTGCCCAAGGCGCAGGATCAGGTCTTTCTTCCAAATGCCGAAACACATGTTGCCGCGCAAAAGAAATCCCATTCCGCCGAACATGTTTTGTTCATAAAAGTCCGTCCGCTTGGCGATCAAGGTCCTTAAACGTTTGGCTAACTGCTCATCGTAGGCCATAAATATTTAATATTGGTGATAGGCACTATTTGATTATAAATTCTTTCCCCTTATCCGTAATGACCACCTCATCGCTTGAGTTGTCATAGGTGACCAGGCCTTCATTGACAAAGGATTCCATCATCAGGGAGAATCTTTGGTGCTGGATCAGATAGGTCTTTAGACAATAGTCGTGCAGATCTCCCAGGGACAGCGAGCCGCCCGATGTGTCCAAATGCTTCAAAACGCCTTTGCGGGCGCGTTCAAAGAATTCCTTGATTTTAGCTTCCTGGTCTTGCATGTGAGGGTTAGATTACTGCTTTTGGGAGGTTATTTCAAGGGTTTTGGGGCTTGACACAGGTAGGCTAATGTTCTATACTTCTTTTGTATCACGATGAGGGATCAACCAAAGGGTTCCGTCCCGCGGCTCATGTCCCTCTTTTTTATTGTTTTAAATACCCCAGCCTTTCTTTCAAATCCGTTACAAAAGTTATATCAGATCCAAATTTCTTCAAAAGAGCCGAATATTTATATTGGTTTGGGACCAATAACCTTTCCAATTTGCCGTTATTCTTTAGGTGTTCAATGAGGCAATGGAAATCTCCATCCCCTGTCACAACCACTGCTTTATCATAATTGTTCCATTCGATCATGGCATGAAGCACCAACTCCGCGTCAACGTTTCCCTTTACCCGACCGCCTTTAAGATCAAGCGTGGGTTTGAAGACCAGAGCATATCCTTGCTGTTGAAGCGCTGTGTATAACGCTTGTTGTGCGGGTATGTAGCCGATGAACAGGAACGCTTTGCTAACTTTGTATTTATCTTTGAGATACCTGCAAAAGCGTTTGTAATCCAGTCGCCAGCCTTGGTCTTTGATGGATAGGTTCAGGTTTTGGCTGTCAATGAAAGCGTAATTGTTGAATAACTCCCCCATGGGCTGGCTCCTGCTTGGGCTGGTACTTCTGCGTTGGGGATACGCGGATTAGTATGAATACTACCGGCCCGGGGAAAGCCGATTTACAAACATGCATCAGTTCGGGGAAAACCAATGGCTTAAGATTACTACTTCTGGGGGTTTGGGGTCAAGCGATAAATCTTTTGCCCTATTTTTCTGAGTCCTTGATGAATTGACGGAAATTCTTGAAACTGTTAAAAGGAATATCCTTCACCAATCGATTAACAAGAAGTGCTGGGATAGACCCGCCGGGGTCGCTGTGTTGCTGGAAATAAATTTCTGTTTGACCGTCTGCCAAAGGCGTAAAACGCCAGACGGAATTGATCGCCTGCACGCGGACCATCCCCTTCTTCAAAGGAAGCTCATCAGGAAGGGCTTTGATGGAATAGCTGACCGCACCGTTTGTGTCCGATGATTTGCTGCGCCTGAATATAGAGTCCCTGTGCGCTACAGGCCAGGGCAGATCAAGTACGATATAAAGGACTTTGTCCTGCGGGCCTTCGTCCTTAAGCAGTCGGGCTTGCGTGCACTGATAATACCAGACAGGCAAGCCCTTTTCGTCTTCAAACAAGGCAACGATCTTGGCTAAAGGCGCGTCCACGATCATATCCCCCTTAAATTCAAGGATAGGAGAACCGTCAACCTTACGGGTATAAACTGAAACTCCCTGATCATTGATCCTCAATTTCCAGGGGTTTTCGCCGGCATAAAGACCGCTGGAGAAAATAAAAAGAAACCCAATGATCAGGCACATCCTCCTATTTCCAATCATCAGGCGGGCCATCCTTATCGTTGATTAGCAAGCAATTCTTTATTCGTAGGATACTGCTGTAATTTATTAAACAAGAACTGGGCGGATTCCACCAGGCCTAATTGCGCCAAAGCGCGCCTTAGGGCCTCCACCTGTTTATACTCGCCGGCTTCCAATAAGATCTCTTGTTTGCGGGTGGCGCTTTTTTTAATATCAATGGCGGGAAAAATACGGTGATTGGCGATCTCCCTTGAAAGCACGATTTCCATATTTCCCGTGCCCTTGAATTCCTCAAAGATCACTTCATCCATGCGGCTGCCTGTTTCGATCAATATCGTCGCCAATATGGTGAGCGAGCCCCCGTTCTCTATCTTACGGGCAGAGCCGAAAATACTGCGCGGCTTTTGAAGCGACCGCGCGTCCATGCCGCCGGACAGGGTCCTGCCACTTGATGCTTTTTGGGCATTGTGCACCCTGGCCAATCGTGTCAGGGAATCAATGACGATCATCACGTTAGCGCCTGCCCCGGCTTCTTGATAGGCCTTGCTCATCAGGGCATCCGCGATCTCAATGTGATTTTCATAACTTTGGTCCGATGATGACCAGTGGACTTCACCGGCCGCATTCCGCTTGAATTCCGTCACTTCCTCCGGGCGCTCATCGATCAGCAAACAATACAATTTGATGTCCGGATGGCCTTTGGCAATGGACTGGCAAATATGTTTCAAGAACGTTGTCTTGCCTGAACCCGGAGGCGCTACGATCAACCCCCGCTGGCCCATCCCGATCGGACAGATCAGGTCCATGGCCCGCATGGTGAATTCTTTGCTGCCGTCTTCCAGGCGGATCCGCGGTTGAGGGTCAATGGGGATGCCGGCTAAGAATCGCTGCATTTACGTGCGTAGTCGTCCTGGATGCGGATGATGTCGTCTTCGGTCAATTGCTCGCCGCAGGCCACTTCAATGAACACGAGTTTTTCATCTCCTGTATTGCCGATGCGATGAACAGCACCAAGGGGAATATCAACCACCACTCCCGGCTTCACAGGGATCTCTTTTTGGTCAACAATGGCCAGCCCCTGCCCGGCCACAATGATCCATTTTTCGGACCTGTGCTGGTGTTTTTGCAAACTAAGCCGGGACTTGGGGTTGACCTCCACCCTTTTGACCCAAACTCCGGGTTCCTGGTGGAATTTGTGGTATTGGCCCCAAGGCCTTTTGGATATTTCGCTGGTCATGGCTTTGATTGTAAGAAAAATTTAAGGATTTGGCCAGATAAATGGTCCAAATTTTTGGCTGTGTGTTGGGTGGACACAAAAAATGCTTCCAGGTCAGCCGGCGGCCAGTAAATGCCGTTTTTAAGCAAATGATGGAATAATCTGGCGTAGGTCTTGTCCGATGACGCGGTTTTGGCATCCGCGTAATTCTTGACAGATCCCCAACGGAAACGCATGCTCATCATGCTTTTGTAATGGCTCAAGTGCGCGTCGATCTCGTTGTCCGCGAGCATTTGATTGAGGTCATCCGCAAAACGTTCGCATTTGCTGTTGAGGTCTTTATAGACGGCTGGTGTCAGGTTTTTTAATACTGCAAGACCGGTGCGCATGACCACGGGGTTTCCGGAAAACGTGCCGGCCTGATAGACCGGCCCCAAAGGCGCCAAATGGCGCATGATGTCCTTGCGGCCGCCATAAGCTCCGACCGGGAATCCCCCGCCGATGATCTTGCCCAAGCAGGTCATGTCCGGGACAATGCCGAGATCCGCCTGCACTCCCCCTGAATTCGTACGAAAACCCGTCATCACTTCATCAAAGATGAGCACAATGCCGTATTTTTTGGTCAGGGTCCGCAATGTTCTTAAGAAGGCCTTGTCCGGCACGATGACACCCATATTGCCGGCCACCGGCTCAACAATGACGCAGGCAATGTTTTTCCAATGGCGTTCGATGACGATGCTCAATCCATTAATGTCGTTGTAAGGCAAACTAAAAGTATTTTGCACGTGGCTGGCTGGTATGCCGCGGCTGGACGATGCCGGTAAACCGGCAACCCCTGAACCGGCCGTGGTCAAAAGGTCATCGCAATGGCCGTGATAACAGCCGTCAAATTTGACCACCTTGTCGCGGCCGGTGAACCCGCGCGCCAGACGAATGGCGCTCATGGCGGCTTCGGTGCCGGAATTGACAAAACGCACCATGTCAACCGACGGCACGTGTTTGGTGATGAATTGGGCGATCTCAACTTCGGGCTTGGTGGTGGTGCCGAAACTACTGCCGTAGCCAATACCGGTTTTGGTGGCCTTGAAGGCCTGTGGATGATTGTGACCTAAAATAAGAGCACCCCAGGACAGGCAGTAATCCGTATAGGCATTTTTGTCTACATCAAAAATACGTGCTCCACTGCCATGGTCGGTCACAAAAGGATTGCCGCCCACGGCTTTGAACGCACGCACAGGGCTGTTCACCCCACCGACCATGACCCGGCTTGCTTGAGCAAATATTTTAGAGGAATTTTTGAAGGACATCTTTGGCATGATAACTGATGATGATATCCGCGCCGGCGCGTTTCATGCCGGTTAGGATTTCAAGGACTAGTGCTTTTTCATCCACCCAACTGTTTTTTCCGCCGGAGGCGGATCCGCCTTTGGCGGAAGCCGCGGCTTTGACCATGCTGTATTCCCCGCTGACATTGTAGGCCACGATTGGCACGGTCAATTCCCGACGGAGCAAGGACACGATGTCCAGATAGGCCAAGGCGGGTTTGACCATGACCATGTCCGCGCCTTCCTTGATGTCCTGGCGGGCTTCCTTGAGCGCTTCGCGGCTGTTGGTCGGGTCCATTTGATAGGTTTTGCGGTCGCCGAATTCCGGGGCCGAGTGGGCCGCGTCCCGGAAAGGCCCATAAAACGCTGAAGCGTATTTGGCGGCGTAAGACAAAATGCAGGTGTCCACCAGCCCGGCTTTTTCCAATTTGTTGCGGATCGCGGCAATGCGAAAGTCCATCATATCAGACGGTGCCACAATGTCCGCGCCGGCCTGGGCATGCACCAAGGCGGACTGGGCCAGAATGGGCAGGGTTTTGTCGTTGTCTATTTTTCCATTCTGCACAATGCCGCAATGGCCATGGCTCATATAACTGCACAAACACACATCAGTGATGACCAAAAAGTCAGGGAAATGTTTTTTAATGGCTTTGACGGCCTGGGGCACAATGCCTTTGGGGTCCACGGCCGAGGCGGCTTTTAAATCTTTTTGGGAAGGAATACCGAAGAAAAGGCCTGCCTTGCCCCCTGCCTTGACATACGCGTCAAGTTCTTTGAGCAAAAGGTCCTTGGAAAAGCGGTGAATGCCGGGCATGGCATCAATGGCCTGTTTCTTGCCTTTGCCTTCAATGACAAAGAACGGCTGAACAAGATCATGGCTGGTCAAAGCCGTCTCTGCCGTCATTTTTCTTAATGTTTTGAACGCGCGCAGACGCCGGAAGCGATTATTCATAATCAGGTCAGCAAGGTTGTTGGTTCATAGCCGGCCTCTTTGAGGGCCTTGGCTGTGACCGGGCCTTTGGCCAAAATGTCCCAATGAGCCGGTATTGTACCATAATCGGCGAGGAAATTCTTCACTGTTGAAGGGCTGGTGAAGATCACCTGGTCAATGGGGACGGCCGGCAGGTCCCGTTTGGGTGGTTTTACATTTTCATAAACAGCCCATTCCATGACCTCGGCCCCGTTTTCGGTCAAAGCGTCTTTCAAGAAAGGATTGGGCAAAGATGAACGCGGAAAAAGAATGTGTTTGCCTTTGACGTCCATGACGTCCAGCAAGGCCTCTAACAGCCCTTGGGCGGTTTCCTCTTGGGCCACAATAAACGGGATGATGCCGTATTCCAAAAGGCAATCCGAGGTGTGGGACCCGATGGCGGCAAATTTTTTGCCGGCAAACGCGTCTCCTTTAATGGTTTTCATAAAACATTCAACACCAAAACGGCTGGTCACAACCACAAGATCGGCACGGGCGAGATCTTTTTCAAGTTTATTCCTCTGCTTTTCATCAAAAATGACAGGTTTGATGTCAATGACCGGCCAATGGATGATGGTGCCGAATTTGCGGTAATACGACGGGTTTGTGCCCAGATATAGGATATTTTTGCCCGGAACATCCTGATAAAAATTTACCGTTGCCCCGGCGATGATCAAAGCCGGCGGCTTCAGGCCGGACTTTTTAGCCGCGGTTTCAATGTTTGCCAATGTCCCTTTGACAATACGCTCGTCGGGACGGGTGCCTTTGCTGATGATCATGATGGGTGTTGTGTCCGGCCATTTTGCTTTTTTAAGGGATGTGACGATCATATCCAGTTTGGTCAGCCCCATTAAAAAGATAATGGTGTCCACCTTGGGGATGGGGATGGGTTTTGTATGGGTGGCGCCCTCACCTTCCTCATGGCCGCTGATGAACGCCACGGACGAGGCAATGCCGCGGGCGGTCAAGGGCACCATGAGGTCCGCCGGGATGCCGGTGGCGGAACTGATACCGGGGATAACCGAGACAGGGACATGATAAGAACGCAGATACGTTATTTCATCCGCCCCCCTGCCGAAAACCAGCGGGTCCCCGCCTTTGAGCCGCACAACATTTTTGCCGGCCATGGCTTTTTCCTTGAGCATGCGGGACAATTCTTCCTGGGAGAATGTGTGCTTGCCTTTGCGTTTTCCGGCATAAATGTGTTCAGCTTGGGGGGCGTAATTCAATAATCGCGTGTCCGCCAGATAATCATAGAAAACGCAATCCGCTTTTTTCAAGGCCTTGATGGCTTTGACCGTGATCAGGTCCGGGTCCCCGGGGCCTGCACCAGCGAGAATAACCTTGCCGTATCTGGTCCGCACGTCAATGGCCTTGAAAAGGTTGCGCAGGGCCGTGTCCTTGGCCCTTCCCACCACAGCCAATTGTCCCTGTAAAGCCATGCCTTCCCACGGGAATATGTCTTTGATCTTTTTTTCAAGGCCAAGGCGTTTCAGGGCGCAGGCGGCAACGACGATGCCGTCTACCTTACCCTGCTTGACCAACTCTATGCGTTCTTCAATGGTGCCGCGGATGTCAACGATATGAACGTCGGGACGTAACTCTTTGATCTGTTTTTGACGCAGGATACTGCTGGTGCCGACCTTTGTACCTTTCGGCAGGTCCGCGAACGCGCGCAAGCCCACCCAGGCATCACGGTCATCCAGCGTTTCAGTTAAAGCAAAAATTTCCAGTCCGGCAGGAATATGCTGCGGCAGGTCTTTGGCGCTGTGCACGGCGATGTCAATGTCGCCTTTTAAAAGCGCCTGGTCCAGGGTGTCTGTAAAAAAATCATCCCCGGGCTGGCGCGTCAAGGATGTTTTCTTGTCACGGTCACCAGCGGTTGTGTATGTGATCAATTGGTATTGTAGAGACGCAGAATTCTGCGCCTCTACGAGACGGACGATTTCCTTAACCTGGGCCAGAGCCAAACGGCTGGAGCGCGACCCGATCTTAAGAGACGATTTCATGGGGACTATTATAGGGGAAGCGGACTACTTTTTCATCAATTCTTTGATGGCGGGAAGGTGTTTGAGGGCGGCCTGTTCGCCGGCTTTGATGAGCTGGTCAACTTTGTAGAGCTCAAACCACTGGATGCCGCGCAAATCCGGATGGATGACCACGTCGGCCTGTTTGGCGCATTCTTCGGCGATGACGTATTCGCTGGCCTGCAGGGTGCGCACGATGATGTCGGGAATGTTGGGCGTGAATGGTTTGACCAGCAAATTCCCCAGACGGAAACTCAAATAGTGCCAGGGATGTTTGAGAAACGGCACCCGCGCGCGTCTTTTGAATTCCTCTTTTTTCTGGTCGTAGCCCCAGGAAACCTCCTGCGGGGACTGCAGAACATTGACCGCGATGATCTTTTTGACGCCCATGTCCACCAGCACATTGGTCGGCAAAGGGTTGAGGACGCCGCCGTCAATGATCATCCTGTCCTCTTCCATGACAGGCGGGATCACGCCCGGGATGGTGATGCTCCGGCGCACGGCCTCGATCAACTCCCCCTGGTCAATGATGATCTCCTGGCGGTGGAACAGGTCATACGCCACGACCTTTAAGGGGATCCTGGTATGATGAAAAGTTTGATCACGGAGTTTGCCTTTAAGCCACTGGACGATCCCGTATCCGCTCATCAGGCCCGCCATGGGCATTAGGGGACGGTACAATTTGATCATGATGGCAGATATTTTTTCAAATTCACGTCCGCATTTCTCTATGCCCTGGCCGTCATAACCGGCGGCCCAAAGGCTGGCCAACAACGCTCCCATACTACTGCCGACCACCACGTCAACGGTGATGTTTTCCTGTTCCAAAATTTTGATGACGCCGATATGGGCCAGACCCAAAGCCGCCCCGCCGCCCAAAACAAGCCCCACCAAAGACCCGCTGATCTGACGGGCCAAACGCCGTATTTTAAACCCGTATTCGCTGGAAGGGTCCGCGGCGATCATGGAAATGCCTTCATTGACTTGCAAGGTGTTGAATTCTTCGGGTTTTAAATGCGGCAGAAAAAGGAAAATGTCGTAATTGAGGAGTTTTTTGATCTCTTCCGGAGGCAGTTCAAATTTTTCCTGCACTCCGCTGATAATGATCTGGACCTTATCGGGCTGGAATTTATCTTTGAGGGACTCACTCAAATGGTCAATGACCTCGCGGGTCATTTCCAGGTCTTTTTCGCGGCTCATGGCCACCAAATGCACCACATCTGACTGGGTCAATGTTTTCATGACCACATCGTCCATTTCATTAGGCAAGTCCACGACGACATAATTATAGTCATTGGCCGGCGCGCTGACGAATTGGCTGATGCGGTTGACCAAG
Organism: Candidatus Omnitrophota bacterium; assembly: GCA_030650275.1. NCBI lineage: Bacteria > Pseudomonadati > Candidatus Omnitrophota > Candidatus Omnitrophota bacterium. The sequence continues at coordinate 83,179 of JAUSEK010000005.1, forward strand.
GCCGGGGTGCCCGAATCAAATTTGACGTAAAGAAGGTCCACCGGCGCTTTGTCTTTCACAATGGCGTTCATGATCTTATCATGATCATTAATGATGTCAGACAGGTTGATCAAAGGTTCGCGGGGGTCCGAGGACAAGCTTAAGAGAAGGACTTTCTTATGAGTTTGTGATTTCAGGGAAAAGGCGATATTAGCGGCATAGGTGGAAGAGCCGGATCCCTTTAAAGGCGAATACACCGCGATGATGGTGCTTTCCTGCGAATCCTTGGTGTGGGTAACGTGTCTGCGGATACGCCGGGACAAACTTTGGCTTAAGGCCATGGCCAGCCGCGGAGTGACTTTGAGAAGCTCGGCGAAATCCGTTTTTTCTATCTTAAGGACCACCGAGTCATTGATGGCCTCATAAGTGTGCGAATGGTTCTCCCCTGTCAGCGTTGAGATGACGCCGAAATGCATGCCGCGCAAAAGGAAATCCACTTCTTCTTTTTGGCCCGCGGGGTTTAAGGCGTAGGAATACACGCGGCCGGAAATAATGACGTAAAAAGCGTCCGCCGGGTCACCTTGTTTGCAGAGGATGTCCCCTTTGCAAAACTCAACAAGGCCGGCCTGGCGGGAAATGCGATTCAACTCAAACCAGTTGAGCCCTTCAAAAAGGGGGATCTGTTTGAGAATAGCGCGTTTATTAAAAAATGACGGAAGCGCGGTCATTACTTAATGATCCCGTTCTCCAGCCACGCGAATTCTTTGGCCAGGATCTTTTTGGCGGTTTTCAATTGGCCTTTGTCGCTGTTGGAGACGGTGTCCTGAAATAATATCTGGACACGCCGGCGCGCGTCATTGCAGAAATCGTCCGCCAGGTCAACGGCATTGTCCTGTCCTTTTTTCTTGAGCATCGCCGCGTAGGAACACACGGCGGCGATGGCGAAGAGTTCCGTGCCGATCTCCACGATGCGATTGAGAATGCTTTGCTTGCTTTCCAGTTTTTGCTGGTATTTCATGATCTGGTGGAATGTTTGGCGGGCCAGGCGTTTGGACGCGCTTTGGACATAGGCCATGTGACCGCTCAAAGGTCCGGGCAAGGGGCCGACACTTTTGAGCGGCGGCAGCCACATTTTGGGATACCACCACGCGTAAAACACGAACATCTTTGCCGCGGCCGCCAATTTGGCGGGCAGAGGCGTTTTGCCGCTTAAGAGCGGTTTTATTTTGGACAAATGCGGGTCCAGGGCTTCGCGGGCGATGAACAGATGCATGATCTCGCTGGTCCCTTCAATGATGCGGTTGATGCGCGCGTCGCGCAGCACCCGTTCAACAGGCCAGAAATCCGCGCCGCGTTTAGCCAGGGATGAAGATGTTTCATAGCCGGATCCGCCGCGGATCTGCAGGGTCTCATCCACAATTTTCCAGGACACCTCGGTGCAAAAGTATTTAGCAAGGGCCGCTTCCAGGCGTATTTCGCGTTTGGGGTCGTCGGCCATGGCCGAGGTCAGCCATGTCACGGCGTCCATGGCAAAGGTGTGGCTGGCGATATAACTCAATTTCAGCGCGATGGATTCGTGCTCGCCGATGGCGCTGCCCCATTGATGACGCTTGAAGGACCATTCGCGGGCCACGTTCAAACACCATTTGCCGATCCCTGTTGAGGCGGCCGGCAGGGTCAGGCGGCCGATGTTCAGGGTCATGAGGGCCAATTTCAGCCCCTCCCCTTCGCCCAGGACGATGTTCTCGCGGGGGACCTTGACATTGGTGAAACGCAAAAGCCCGTTTTGTATGCCGTGCAGGCCCATGAAATGACAGCGGTGGAGAACTTCAAAGCCGGACGTGTTGGTCTCCACAATGAACGCCGTGATCTGCTTGACCTCTTTGCCTTTGATGACCTTGGGCGGCGTGACAGCCATGACGATGAGAACGTCGGCAATGGTGCCGTTGGTGCACCATAATTTTTCGCCGTTGAGAAGGAAATGTTTCCCGTCTTCCGTCGGTGTCGCGGTGGTGGTCATCTGGCGCGGGTCGGAACCGACGGATGGTTCGGTCAAAGCAAAAGCCGACACAGCGCCTTTGGCGAAGGTGGGCAGGTATTTTTTCTTTTGTTCGGGGGTACCGAAAAATTTGAGCGGCTGGGGCACGCCGATGCTTTGATGGGCGGACAAAAGCACGGCCGTTGAACCGCAATAACTGGAAACCAGATGCATGGCGCGGTTGTAATTGTATTGGGTGAAGCCGAGCCCATCGTATTCTTTGGGAATTTTGATGGCGAAGGCCTTCAGGTTTGCCAGTCCCTGCATGACCTTGTCGGGAATGGTATAGGTGCGGTCCACTTCATCAGGATCAAGGTTTTCGCGCAGGAATTTTTCAAGTTTGGCCACATACTCGTCCCCTGTCTTTTTATCTTCAGCGGACTGTTCCGGGAACGGGTGGATGAGCGGGAAATCGACGGAGCCGTGGAAGATCTTGAGCGCGAAACTGGGACTTTTCCATTCCTGTTCGCGGGCGGCCTCGGCAAATTCAAGGGATTTGAGTTTTTCCTGGCTGATATTTTTATCAAACATGCCCATTGCTTTAGTATAGATATCGGGCAGGCAAAAAGCAATGATTTGGTGGGAATTCTAGCAGATATATTTGTCGGCCAGGGCCGGAACGTCTTCCAGGCGCACGCCGCTGTGCCAGATATTGTCCGGATAGATCATGATATTGACGCCTTTGGCGCATTGGCCGAGGCATTTGGCCTGGGCCACGCGGACCATGGGATGCAGTTTGCGTTGTTTGGCGATCTCACGCAACCGGCGGAATACCTCCTGCCCATTATGGTCCCCACAGCTGGCTTTTTCACCGTTGGCATTGTTGATGCAGACAAAGATCTGTTTTTTATACGGGGTACTTTGTGTTTCCATAGATCATTCTCCTGTAAAAATAGTTATAAACCGGCGGCGGTAAATTTTTGCGGACCATCATCTCAAACCAGGACAAGGGATCAGAAACATAACGCAATTTCGGGTCGGCCGTGGCGATGATGCGCTCGATCAGCCGGGCTACTTGCTCGGGGTCGCGGATGCTTTGATTGATATGGCGGTTGATGGAATTCTTAATGCCCTGGCTTAAAGGATAATACGGGCTTTGGGGATCATCAAAATTTTTGGCATAGCGCGCGTTGTCGCCAAAGATCTTTGTCGGATAAGAGCCCGGCTCCACGATGACGACCTTGACCCCGAAGGGCCTGATCTCATGATACAGGCCTTCTGAAAAGGCCTCCAGGGCCCATTTGCTGGCGCTGTAGGCCCCCAGCGACGGGGTGGCGCTCTGTCCGGCCACGCTGGAGATATTGATGATCATCCCCTGCCGGCGTTCGCGCATGGAAGGCAGCACTGCCCGTGTCACATTTTGCGCGCCGAAAAAATTGACTTCCATCTGTTGGCGGATCTCTTCCTGGGAGGTGTCTTCAAAAAATCCGCCCAGGCCTTGTCCGGCATTATTGATCAGAACGTCAATGTGTCCGTGTTTTTGAAGGATCTCGGCAATGACCGGCTGGATGGTCTGGGGCCTGGTGACGTCCAAAGCGCGGATCTGCACATGCCCGGCGCGTTTGGCAACTTCATCCGACAAGGACTGGCGTTTGTTGAGATCGCGCATGGTGGCATAGACGATGTGTCCCGCGCCGCCCAAACGCGCGGACGTCAAAAGGCCGAAACCGCTCGATGTTCCAGTGATGAGAATAACTTTGGAAGACATTATAGGGGACATGCACCGTAACCCTAATTACGGCGGAATATGTGTGTTAATTGGGGTTACGGTTCGTGTCCCCTAGGGTGGCTTTCTGGAGCATTAATGCGTCGATGATGGTCAAAGCGACCATGGCTTCTGCCACGGGAACAACGCGCGGGCACAGGCAGGGATCGTGGCGGCCTTTGACCTGAATTTCCGTTTCTTCAAGGTTTTTGGTCACGGACTTTTGGACCTTGGCAATGGACGACGGCGGTTTAAGCGCCATGCGAAGCACAATGTCCTGGCCTGAAGAAATACCGCCGTTGATGCCGCCGGCATGATTGGTGGCTGTCGCAATCTTCCCGCCTTTGGCGATAAAAACATCGTTATTCTGTGAGCCCAACATTTGAGCGGTTTTGAACCCGGCGCCGAATTCAACGCCCTTGACGGTGGCGATGGAAAATAAAGCGGCGCCCAAACGCGCGTTGAGTTTATCAAAACAAGGGTCGCCTAATCCCGGCGGGCATCCTTTGATCAGGACTTCCACGATCCCGCCGATGGAGTCGCCGTTTTTACGCACTTCTTCAATGCGGGCGATCATTTTTTCCGCCTGCGCCATGTCCGGCGCGCGGACCAAATTCTTTTCAATGACGCCAAGGTCAATGGTTTTGGCGTAAATGTCGCCGACCGCCAGCGTGTAGGCCGTGATGCTGACCTTGTGACGGGCCAGGATCTTTTTGGCGACCGCGCCGGCCGCGACACGGCAGGCGGTTTCCCGTCCCGAGGAACGCCCTCCCCCGCGGTAATCACGGAAACCGAATTTGGCTTCGTATGTAAAATCTGCGTGACCCGGGCGGAACGCGTCCTTGATATTGGCATAATCCTTGGAACGCGCGTCCTCATTGCGGATGAGGAGGGCCAGAGGCGCGCCTGTGGTCTTGCCTTCAAAGACACCGGAGAGAATTTCAACAATGTCATTTTCTTTGCGTTGGGTCGTGATCTTGCTCTGGCCGGGTTTGCGGCGGTCAAGGTCGGGCTGAATGTCGGATTCGGACAAAGGCAGCTGCGGCGGTACGCCGTCAATGACCACACCGATGGCGGGCCCGTGGCTTTCGCCGAATGTCGTTACACGAAATAATTTTCCAAACGTGTTTCCAGCCATATTATTAGGAATTATAGGGACACAATACTTAATTCAACCATAACTAACGCAGGAATTAAGTATTGTGTCCCTATAATTCAATCAGTGACTGCTCCTAATGATGCACTACTGACGTCTCTGGCGTATTTGGCCAGGACCCCGCGGGTATAGCGCGGTTTTGGTTGTTTCCAGGCCTTTAAACGTTTCTTGATCTCTGCCGCTGTCAGGCCAAGGTTGATCTCCTGCTTTTGGGCGCTTATAGTTATTGTATCACCATTTCGCACGATTGCCAACGGCCCGCCGGTATAGGCCTCCGGTGTGATATGTCCCACCACGAACCCGTGGCTTCCCCCGGAAAAACGTCCGTCGGTGATGAGCGCGACATCCTTACCCAAACCGCGTCCTGAAATGGCGGATGTGGGCGAAAGCATTTCGCGCATGCCGGGCCCGCCCTTGGGTCCTTCATAACGGATGACAATGACGTCGCCTTTTTTAACAGTCCCGTCCAATATTTTCTTGAGGGCGGTCTCTTCGGATTCAAACACGCGCGCTTTGCCGGTGAAGGACGTCCCTTCCTTGCCGCTGATCTTGGCCACGGCACCCTGCGGCGCCAGGTTCCCGTAAAGGATGACCAGATGGCTTTCCTTTTTAATGGGATGGTCAAATGGACGGATGATCTCCTGCCCCGCCGGGTAGGGTTGGACATTTTTAAGGTTTTCCGCCACGGTCTTGCCGCTGACGGTCATGCACTCGCCGTGCAAAAGCCCCTTGTCCAAAAGCATTTTCATCAAAGGCACGATGCCGCCGATGGCGACCAGTTCCGCCATGACAAAACGGCCGCTGGGTTTTAAGTCCGCCAGCACCGGCACTTTTTTACCCACACGGGTGAAATCATCAATGGTCAATTTGACCCCGGCGGTGTCGGCCATGGCCAACAAATGCAGGATGGAATTGGTGGAGCCGCCCAAAGCGATCACAACGGTGATGGCGTTCTCAAATGCTTTTTTGGTCATGATGTCGCGGGGACGTATGTTTTTTTCCAGCAGGTCCAGCACCGCCGCACCCGCGCGGCGGCAGTCATCCTCTTTTTCTTTGGAGATCGCCGCTTGCGCGGAACTGTTGGGCAAACTCATGCCCAGCGCTTCAATGGCGGAAGCCATGGTGTTGGCCGTATACATCCCTCCGCAGGAACCCGGCCCGGGAATGGCGCAGGACTCTACACCTTTTAATTCTTCATCGGAAATTTTGTGCGCGGCATGCTGGCCCACGGCTTCAAAGACCGAAACGATATCAGCATTTTTTCCTTTGTAACAGCCGGGCAGGATCGTGCCGCCGTAGACGAACACCGACGGACGGTTGAGGCGCGCCATGGCCATGACGCATCCGGGCATGTTCTTGTCACAGCCGCCGACGGCCACCAGCCCGTCAAAACCCTCGCATCCCATCACGGTTTCCACGGAATCGGCGATCACTTCCCGCGAGACCAGCGAATACTTCATCCCTTCGCTGCCCATGGAGATCCCGTCGGAGATCGTAATGGTGTTAAAGATCACCGCCTTGCCGCCGGCCGCGTTGGCGCCCTGGGCGGCCTTGTCCGCCAGCACATTGATGTGCATGTTGCACGGGGTCACCATGGACCACGTGGACGCGATGCCGATCTGGGGCTTCTTGAAATCCTCATCCTTAAATCCGACGGCGCGCAGCATCGCGCGGCTGGGCGCGCGGTCATCACCGTCGGTGACAATGCTGGAAAATTTACGAATATTTGACATATTGCCTCATTGTCGCTATTTACGGGTTAACCACGGCCTCTGATTTTTTATCTTTTCCTCATAAGCGCTGATGCGCTCGCTAAACTGTATGGTCCAGCCGATGCTGTCCAGACCCTTGAGCAGGCATTCCTTGGCAAAAGCATTGATGGAAAAAGAATATTTCTTTGTTCCCGCGATGATGGTTTGAGCCGGCAGGTCTGCCGTGATCTTCGCATCCGGTGTGGACTTGATATAGACAAAAATTTCATCCACTTCTTTGGACTTCAAGGCCGCCGGCAAAATGCCGTTCTTGATGCAATTGTTGTAAAAAATGTCGGCGAAACTCGGCGCGACGATGACTTTAAAACCGAAATCCCCCAGGGCCCACGGCGCGTGTTCACGGCTGGATCCGCATCCGAAGTTGTCCCTCGCTGCCAAAACCGTGGCTTTGCGGTAACGCGGCTGGTTGAGGACAAAATCGGGGTTTTCCCTGGTCCCCTCGTAGTCCAGATAGCGCCATTCGTGGAACAGATGTTTGCCGAAACCCGTCCGTTCTATCTTCCTTAAGAATTGTTTGGGCACGATCGCGTCGGTGTCCACGTTGACCCGGTCCAATGGTGCGGCGATCCCTGTATGTGTCATGAAGGACTGCATATTATTTGAATGTGCGGATATCCGTAATTTTTCCGGTGATGGCGGCCACGGCAGCCATTTGGGGGCTCATCAAATGCGTGCGCCCGCCGGGACCCTGGCGCCCCTCAAAATTGCGATTGCTGGAAGAAGCGCAGCGTTCCCCTTTTTTCAACTGGTCGTCGTTCATCCCCAGACACATGGAACAGCCCGCGAAACGCCATTCAAAACCGGCGCCGGTGAATATCCTGTCCAAGCCCTCTTTTTCCGCCTGACGGCGCACGCGTCCGGAACCGGGCACAACAATGGCCTGCACACCCGGTGCCACGTGTTTACCGATGACCATCTGGGCGGCGGCCCGCAGGTCTTCCATGCGTCCGTTGGTGCAGGAACCGATAAAAACCTTGTCAATAGCGATACCCTTGATTTTGGTGCCGGGTTTCAGGTCCATATAAGCCAAAGCATTGCGGGCCGCGGCGCGGTCCACCGGGTCGGTGAATTCTTCAGGGTCCGGCACCTGGCCGTCAATGGAGGTCACCTGCCCCGGGCTTGTGCCCCATGTCACTTGCGGGGCGATGTCTTTGGCTTTGATGTTAAGGGTCTTATCAAATTTTGCGTCCGCGTCGCTGGGTAATGTTTTCCAGTAGGCCACGGCCTTGTCCCAATCCCCGCCTTTGGGGACGAAATCGCGGCCTTTCATGTAATTGAATGTCACGTCATCGGGGGCCATCATCCCGGCGCGCGCTCCGGCCTCAATGCTCATATTGCAAATGGTCATGCGGCCTTCCATGGACAAGGAACGGAGGACGCTTCCCGCGTATTCAATAACATACCCGGTGGCGCCGGCCGTGCCGATCCGGCCGATGATATACAAAATAATGTCCTTAGACGTTACTTTAGGGGCCAATTTTCCGTCAATATTAATGAGCATGGTTTTGGCTTTATCTTGCTGTAACGTCTGGGTGGCCAGGACATGCTCCACTTCGGACGTGCCGATGCCAAAAGCCAGGGTGCCGAAAGCGCCGTGGGTGGAAGTATGCGAATCGCCGCACACGATGGTCATGCCCGGCAAGGTCAGCCCCTGTTCAGGGCCGATGATGTGCACGATGCCCTGGTCCTCACTGGCAAAATCGTATAATTTGATGCCGAAATCTTGGCAATTTTTAGATAAGGTGTCCATTTGAGTGCGCGAGGTGGCCTCCACCTTGGTGATGTCCTTGGTGCGCGTGGACACATTGTGGTCCATGGTCGCAAAGGTTTTTTGCGGCACGCGCACGGTACGTTTGGTCTCACGCAAAGCGGTAAAGGCCTGGGGCGATGTCACTTCGTGGACCAGGTGCAGGTCCACGTAAATGAGCGACGTGTCTCCCTGGGACCCGCGGACCAAATGGTCGTCCCAGATCTTTTCATACATGGTTTTTCCCATAAGAGCGACCATTATATCGGACGGCGGCTGTTCTGTCCAGCCAAGAAGGCAGCACCTGCCTTCTCCTATGTCATTTGGATGAGGGCTTGGACGAGTTTTTCAATGCCTTCGGCCAGTTGGGAGACGCGGGCTTTGAGCATGTAGCACGGGGTTGTCACGACCTTGTTTTTAGGGTCAATGACAATGTTTGTGGCAGATGTATCCTGCGGTACAGCGCCCCATTGCCGGGCCGCGGCATTGACCTTGGCATCATTGCCGAAGGTCACGGAAACGCCTTTGAGCAGTTTGGCCAAAATGACCGGAGCGATGCACAGAGCGCCGATGGGTTTGTTCGCTTTGTGCATGGCCTGGACGGCGCGTTGGACGTCCGGGTTGACCGTCATTTTTTCCCCGTCCACGGCAAAGGTGCACAGATTATACGCCACTCCGTTGCCGCCGGGCAGAACCAGGATGTCAAAATCGGTTTCTTTGAATGTGCTTAAGGGTTTGATGTCACTGCGGGCGATGCGGGCTGATTCCAGAAGAACATTGCGCGTTTCTTTCATCGGTTCATTGGTGAGAAAATTGGTGACGTGATGCTGATTTGTGTCCGGGGCAAAGCACTGGTATTGCCCGCCCGAATGGTCAATGGCCAAAAGGGTCAGCACCGATTCGTGGATCTCGGCCCCGTCTTTGTTGCCGCATCCGGCTAAAATGACGGCAAAACGCAATTGTCCCATCACAACCTCATTTGGCTAATTTGCGCAAGACAGTTTGTAAGATGCCGCCATTGCGGTAATAGTCCACTTCCACCAGGGTGTCAATGCGGCAGACGGCTTTGAATTCTTTTCGTCCGCCGTCGGGATGGGTGGCGATGACCGTGATGTCCTGGCGGGGTTTGAGATCGTTGTTCAAACCGACAAATTCAAAGACCTCATCCCCTTTTAACCCGATCAACGCAGAGTTCTCTCCTGCCTTGAATTGCAAAGGCAGAACGCCCATGCCCACCAGATTACTACGGTGGATGCGTTCATAACTTTGGGCGATGACCGCTTTGACGCCTAAAAGCGTTGTGCCTTTGGCGGCCCAGTCGCGGCTGGAACCGGCGCCGTATTCCTTGCCGGCCAAAACGACCAGCGGTGTGGAGCTTTTTTTATATTTCAAAGAGGCCTCGTAAATGAACATTTTTTCGCCCGTCGGCCAATAGGTCGTCCACGGGCCTTCACTGCCGGGCGCGATGAGATTACGCAGGCGTATATTGCCGAACGTTCCCCGCGTCATCACGCGGTCATTGCCGCGGCGGGTCCCGTAACTGTTGAAATCCGCCGGCTGTATCCCCTCAGCCATCAGGTATTTTCCCGCCGGACTGTCCTTGGCAATGGACCCGGCCGGTGAAATATGGTCGGTGGTGATGGAATCCCCCACCATGACCAGACACCGCGCGCCCCGGATGGGCTGGAGCACATCCGGCGTTGCCTTCATTTTGATAAAATACGGCGGTTCCTGAATGTAGGTGCTTTGAGGGTCCCATGGGAAAAGGTCTGATCTTTTTAACTTGATGGCGTTCCAATCCTTATTGCCCTTGTCTACACTTTTATACCGTTGGCGGAATATTTTGGCTTTGACGAATTTGGACTCCAGACGGTGAATTTCCTCCTGCGCGGGCCAAATGTCTTTCAAATAAACCGGCTTGCCCTTTTTATCCTGACCGATGGGTTCACGGGACAGGTCAATGTCCACGCGTCCGGCCAGAGCGTAAGCCACCACCAGCGGCGGGCTGGCCAGATAATTGGCCTTGGTGTATGGATTGATCCGGCCTTCAAAATTACGGTTGCCGGACAGGACGCTGGCCGCGACCAGATCCCCCTCCTGAATGGCCTTGGCCACAGGTTCGGGCAAAGGCCCGCTGTTGCCGATGCAGGTCGTACAGCCATAGCCGACAATGTTAAACCCCAGTTTTTCCAAAGGCGCCATCAATCCCGCTTCTTTTAAATATTCTTCAACCACCTGCGAGCCAGGGGCAAAACTTGTTTTGACATAGGATTTGCTGGTCAGTCCTTTTTCAACGGCTTTTTTGGCCAAAAGACCTGCGCCGATGAGCACCGACGGGTTTGAAGTATTGGTGCAGCTGGTGATGGCCGCGATCACGACCGCGCCATGGCCGATGGTTGTGCCGACACCATTTTGGACAACAGCTGTATGGTTCAAGTCGTCTTGAGATAAACCATAACCGCGTTGTTTGACGTCAGCGGTCAATGAGGCCCGGAAGTTTGTTTTGACCTGTGTCAACGGCACGCGGTCCTGCGGACGCTTGGGGCCGGCCAGGCACGGTTCAACCGTGGACAGGTCTAATTCCAAAAGATCGCTGTATTGCGGCTGGGCCGACTTAGGATCGTAAAACAGCCCCTGCTCTTTGTAATAATGCTCCACCAGGTCCACCTCGGCGGCTGTTCTGCCGGAAAGGCGCAAATAATTCAATGTTTCCTCGTCCACCGGGAACAGGCCGATGGTGGCCCCGTATTCAGGGGACATGTTGGCAATGGTGGCACGGTCCGGCAAGGTCAAATGTTTTAACCCATCACCGAAGAATTCAACGAATTTGTCCACGACGCCTTTTTGACGCAGTATTTGCGTGACGGTGAGCACCAGGTCGGTCGCGGTCACCCCCTCTTTCAAACGCCCGGTCAATTTAAAACCTGTCACTTCCGGTAAAAGCATATAAATGGGTTCGCCGAGCATCACAGCTTCCGCTTCTATACCGCCCACACCCCACCCCACAATGCCTAATCCGTTGATCATCGTCGTATGGGAATCGGTGCCGACTAAACTATCGGGATAAGCCGTCACGGTCTTTCCGGTCTTTTTTTTCAATACCCCTTTGGCCAGATATTCCAGATTGACCTGATGCACAATGCCTGTGGCCGGCGGGACCACGCGGAAATTCCGCAGGGCGCTTTGGCCCCATTTGAGGAATTCATACCGTTCTTTGTTGCGTTCAAATTCCAGTTTCACGTTTTGGCCCAACGCTTTTTGGGTGCCGAACGCGTCCACCTGCACGGAATGGTCAATGACCAGGTCGCATTGCACCTGCGGGTTGATCTTTTTGAAATCGCCCCCTAAGCGTTTCATGGCATCGCGCATGGCGGCCAGGTCCACCATACACGGAACACCGGTAAAATCCTGCAAAAGCACGCGGCCGGGCTTGAAAGCGATCTCATTTTTAGGCGTATTGGGCGTCCAATTCAGGATGGTCCTGATGTCTTTGAAGGTGACCTCATAACCGTCTTCATTGCGCAGAGCGCTTTCCAGCAGGATGCGGATGGAGAACGGCAGATGCGCGGGGTCTTTTAAGCCCGCCTTCGCCAGTTTGGGCAGGGCGAAGATCGTGTATTTTGATGATTGGACGGACAGTATTTTCTGGACGGATCGTTTGTCAAATACGGACATAGTGATTCAATTATAGGTAATCCCCCCATGGCCGTCAATAAAGGATTGGCATTTGACACGCACAAATTGATATGTTAATTTAATGTTCAATATTGTCCCTAACCGGAGGAGATTTTCAATGGCCCACATCGTCACTGAACCCTGTATCAAGTGCAAATATACCGACTGCGTCACTGTCTGCCCGGTGGATTGTTTCCATGAAGACAAGGAAATGCTGGTCATTGACCCTGACGTGTGCATTGACTGCGGTGCCTGCATCCCTGAATGCCCGGTGCAGGCCATTTATACCGATGCCGACATCCCTGAAAAATCCAAGAGTTACATAGAGCTGAACGCCAAAAGGTCCAAGGAACTCCCCGTCATCACCGAGAAGAAAACCCCTCTGGCACCGCCGAAGTAATGTGGTTTTTCATGCACACCTGTTATATCCTCTCCCTCCTGTCCTTGGGGATGATCCTGGTCGTGTTCGGCCAAAGTTTTGTCCCCTTTGCGGTCCTTAACGCCAGCCCCATGTCGTTTTTGGTCCTCACGAGCATCGTTTACCTGTTGACGGAAACGCTCGTCATGTTTTTCTTCGTCGGCACGGGTGTGAGCGTCAAGGAATACATGCTGGAACACAAGATCTCGGGCAACTATCACCAGCGTTTGATCGCGCTTAAGCGCAAATTGTATCCCCCGCAATTGCTCAATATCCTCATCCTGATGACAGCGTTCATCTTTTACGGCGCCGTGGACACGGGCAAAATGCCGGTATGGGTTTATCAGGGGCTTTTGCTGGCCGGCATCATCCATTTTTGTTATGCCAAAAGGATACAGCATCAGTGTTTCAGGGAAAACACGGATGTGATCTTGAAGATGGCCGGCATTAATAGGGGACAACATGTACTGGGCAGCTAAAATATTTCAGGCAGCTGGTTTGGCGATCATGATCCTGGGTTTTATCGGGCATTTCCCGAAAACAATGCCTCTGAACATCCTGTTGCTGTCTATTGTCTTTTTTGCCATTGGATGGGTCATCCAGGTGATCGTGTTGAAAAAATGAGGACGATCCTGAAATTTGATACCGGAGCGGACGGTTTTAAGAAAATGATGATCGTCCTGGGTGTGGCGGCGCTTGTGGTCTTGGGCGTCGGGGTTTATTTTCTGAATATGGTCATGAACGAAATGAGGCCGATATCATGAGATGGATGGAAAAACTAAAATCAAAATGGGATATCCAAAGCAATTGGGATTTCTGGATGATCATGCTCACTTTCTCGCTGGCCGGCACCTCCATCATGTCCATACGTAATGTCATTTTTCCTTTACTGGGCATTGAGGCCGGCACCCCTCTGTGGGTAAAGATCCTGGTCTATATCCCCCTTTTTCCGCCGGTCTATCAGCTGGGACTGTTGTTCTTTGGGTTTATCCTGGGACAATTCCCGTTCTTCTGGGAAAAAGAAAAGAGATTGGCGAAATTCTTAATGAAGCGTTTCAGGCGGGCTTGAAAACGTAAAGCATCAAGTAGATCAAAACCCCGGTCACGGAAACGTACATCCATGTCGGGTAAAGCCATTTGGTGATGCGGGTATGTTTCTGGAATTCCCCCCGGTACGCGTGCCGCAGGGCCATGAGGATAAACGGCACGATCAGCACCGCTAATGGCGTATGTGTCCCTAAAATAAAGAAGTATATCGCCCGCCACATCCCGGACCCCTTGTAGTGTGTAATTCCCGCCGACGTCAGGTGATAATACAGATACGTGCATAAAAACAGGGCCGAGGACGCAAAAGCGCAAAGCATGAATTTTTTATGCGTGACCCGGTCTTTACGTTTGATGGCCAAAAATCCCAGCACCAGAAAGACCCCTGCCAGGCCGTTGAGCAACGCGTTGATCGTCGGTAAAAGCGGGACGCTCATCCCTTTTTTCTCCCTTAAAACAACGGCAATGTCCTTGAATAACCGCGCGAGTTTTTTCTTGTCCATCCCGTCATAATAGCCCCGGATACGCCCCTGTCTGTCCACCAGCGTGAAATAACTGCTGTGAAAGACCGGTTCATCCACCTTGCCCAACTTGAATGATTGCGCGGAGAGTTTTTGTATATCCGCCAATGGTCCTGTCAAAAAAAACCATCGGTCCGTGTTCGCCTTGAATTTCTTTGCGTAGGTCTTGAGGGTTTCAGGCGTGTCGGTGTCCGGATTGACCGAAATAGACACCAGGCGCACATCATCTACCAGGACATAGGAACGGTGCAGTTTGGCCATGTTGGCGCCCATGACCGGACAGATTCCGCCGCAGGTGGTGAACATGAAGTCCGCCACCCACACCTTACCTTTGAGATCTTGCAGTGAAACGGTTTTCCCATCGCTATTGAGCAATCGGAAATCCGTCAACTGTCCGATCACAGGCAAAGGTTGGACTGGTTTAAGAAAATAAACCAAGGCCGCGCAAAAAAGGACCGCAAAGAACAGGATCTGTGAAAAGAAGAAACGTTTGGAAAACATCATAGAATGGAGAGATCTAATATGATCACAAAAAGCAATAACGGCAGATACAGGACGGAAGCTCCCAGCAAGCGGCGGGCATCCGGCATGGAGTGGGAGCAAAGCAGGCGCCAACCGGCATATAGAAAACCGGACCCGAGGACCACGGCGCCGGCCAGATAGAATTTTCCGGACATGCCCATCAAAAACGGCAGAACGGAAACGGCCAAAAGCATGAGACAATAGAAAATAGCGTGGCGAAATGTTGAAATGCCATCGGGCTCAACCACCGGCAGCATTTTGAATCCCGCTTTTGTATAATCCTCTTTGCACAGCCAGGCAATGGCATAAAAATGCGGATGCTGCCAGGCAAAAAGAATAAGAAACAGCACCCATGCCCCGGGATCAAGATGACCGGTCGCGGCCGCCCACCCTCCCATCGGCGGAATGGCCCCGGGAATGGCCCCGATCGTCGTATTCAACCAACTGATCTTTTTCATGGGCGTATACACCAAAATATACAAGAATGCCGTTAGCAACGACAGGAATGCCGTCAATAAATTGACCCTCCAGCACAACAAAGAAACCCCCATGAGGATCATCAGGATCCCGTAGGCCAGGGCATTGGCTGGGGTGATGGTCCCCCTGGGCAAAGGCCTGTTTTTTGTGCGCTTCATCAGGGCATCACTGTCGCGTTCCAGATAATGATTGAGCGCCCCGGCACCCGCGCAGGTCAAGGCCGCGCCCAAAAGCGTCAAAGCCAGAATTCCCCAATCCCGCACGCCTTTTCCAGCCAGATAATACCCCAATGCCGTTGTCACCAGCACGAGCATTAAAATGCTCGGCTTGGACAATTCAATGTAGGCGTTCCATTTTTCTTTATTGATCATCGGGCAGATAACATCCCTTTAAATTTTACCCAGGTCATGGGCGAAGCGCGCAGCACCAACAAAAGCGATAACCCCAGGACAACCGCTCCCATGGTGACGTGGGCCGTCGTCGTATATACTTCTTTCTCGAAAATGACCGTGGCGATCCCCAGCATGATCTGCGCAAACATCATCAGATTCAGCCAATACAGCGTTTTCATCACCAGGGGCTTGGCCAAATGGTCGCGATAGGCCACATGATTGATAAAAAATAATTTTGCTAAAATTAAAAATGCCCAAACACGATGTAAAATATGTATATGCACCTGGCCCATACGGACAGGCTCAAGGTTTTGTTCAAAACGCCAGGCATTGATCCTGTTGAGCATGTCTTGGTCAAAGGTGGGAATGAGCGACCCTCCCATGGTCGGAAAATCCGGAACAGCCAGTCCTGATCCGGTATGGCGCATGACATTGGCGATCATCAGTTGAACATACACCATCCCGAAAAGGATGAACGTATATTTCAGGAATTTTGTGTCCGTCCCTTCATCGTTCGCCTTTAAACGGTTTTTGCGCTCAACACAAAAAGCGTACGCGAGCAGGACCGTCATGCAAAAAAATGTTTGGGCCAGCACCCCGTGGCCCGAGGAGAGCAATACCGGTAAAAAGAACAGGACAGCCAGCCCGCCCAAAACGCCCTGGGCTACGACGGTCAACAGCGCCGCTACCCCTAGTTTTTTGATCCAGCCCTCAACAGGCGTGCGGCACAGCCAGATCGTCAGGACCAGGACAAGCAGTCCGACGAAAAAGGCGATCATGCGGTGGCCGTGTTCATAAAACACCCCTCCGACCATGGGCGGGAATAATGTGCCGTACGACAAAGGCCAATCCGGCACAGCCAGGCCTGACTCGGTGCTTTTAACAAGGCCGCCGGCAAAGATCAAAAAAAGCGTTGAACCGCAGACGAATTTTGTATAACGGCGTAGGGTTAAGAAATCAGGCATAGGGATCAATTCCAAAAAGAGTCGCCGCCGGAATTTGAAGAACCTCCGGCAGTCGGTTGTTGGGCCAGCCATTGGTCATACTCCGCCTCGGAATGGACCGTATAGAATCCCTTCATACGGTAATGGCCGATGCCGCACAATTGGGCGCAGGTGATCTCCCAGGCCCCGGTTTTGGTGGGTGTAAACCATGTCTTGATGCTCATGCCAGGGATCACATCCTGTTTGACGCGCATTTCCGGCAGGGTAAAACAATGGATGACGTCCTTGGAGGACAAATGGATGATGAGCGGCCTGCCCACCGGCATGTGCAATTGGTTGATGGCCGTGATATCGTCCTGGGCGTTCGGGTCGCTCAAATCCAGGCCGATGGGATTGGTCTGCTGGTCCACCAATTTGGGATTTGTCCTGCCGAACACGCCGTCCTTGCCGGGATAATGAACGTTCCAAGCGAATTGCTCGGCAACGATCCTTACTTCAATGGCGTCGGGACGGTCAGGAAAAGCATTGACCTGTTTGGCCCAGAAGGGGATGGAGAACCCGACAAGGAAAATCACCTCGATGACGACCACGGCCAATTCCACATAACTGTTGGCCTGGCTTTTAAACCCCGCGTAATCGGCTTTTGGGTTGACCCGGCAGTTAAAGCGCAGCAGCACAAAAACAAAAAACAGCCCCCAACCGACGGACAGGACGATCATGAACGCGTGCATGTATATGATGAGCGCGTCTATCTCATAACCGTGGGCGGAAGCGTTTACAGGAAGACCAAACATATTTGTTTTCCTTAATGATCAAGCATGGACCTGCGCCGCAGGGACAGAAAAAAATAACCGAATCCTCCCAGGACGAACATCACGATCACCAGCAATGTCAGCATGCCAAAATTCAATCCCTTGGCCATCGGGGACGTTGGATCCCCGAAACAAACGGCGCAGGCGCGCACGGACGGGGCCCACACAGTGCACAACAGGATGGTTGACAAAAGCGCGAACGTGTTCATAAAGACTTGTATCGGCGATAAAATTTAAGGCCATACCACCCCAGCAAAACGGCGCCGATGGCCGCCAAGATCCCCAAAAACTGCGTTTGGGGTTGTTGGGATACCATGGTCAACACGACCAGCAAAAGACACAGCGCGAAACAAATACCAATGAAACACAGGTGGATGAATTTAATGCCCATGTCCCGCCTCCACCGGCACGCCGGTAGCCTGCTGCGCCATTAATTCATAGGAAAGGTCCCTTGTTCCCAGCAGATAATTATAATGGTTACCCGTGGTCAGGAACATCATGCTGAAAAAGAAAAATACGGTGAAGGCCAGAATACTGTATATCAATTGGCGTTCGGAAAGCAAATGCATAAAAAACCCGACCACCAGGAACCCTTTGACACAGGCGACCATGAGGGCCAGGGTCACGGCCAGATGGGTCGGCAAATGCAGGCGGTTGATAGCGACCGTGATGCCCGTCAACAGCAGTAGAGCGCCGAAGACCAGCAGATAGGCGCGTATTTCCTTATGAATGTCATGCGTATGTCCGAACATGTGTCTACTCTCCTATTACAGTAAATACAGGACCGGGAACAGAAATATCCAGACCAGGTCCACAAAGTGCCAGTACAGACCGGCCACCTCGATACGGTTAGTAAAGCGTTCGGGATCGGTCCGCCACATTTTTGACCCAGGACCTATCAGATAGGACATGACAACGATCCCCCCCGCCACGTGCAGGGCGTGCAGGCCGGTCAAGGTAAAATAAATACCCAAAAAATTGTTCGTGGCCGGAAAAAGCCCGTGCGCGAACTTTGCGGAATACTCGAAATATTTGACAATAAGAAAAATGAACGCGCACAGCATGGTCAGCCCCAGATAAAGCTTGCAACGCTGAAGGTTCTTCATACGCAATGATGCCCAGGCAAGAACGACCGTCACGCTGGAGGCAATAAGGACGACCGTGTTGAGCGTGGCCAGGGGGATGTTGAGCAGAGATGCCCCCTGCGGCCAGTTCGGCGACCCTATGCGCAGCAGGACATAGGACGAGAACAAAGACCCGAACAGCATGACCTCAGCGCTCAAGAACAGCCATATGCCCAGTTTGGCGTTAAAAAGCCCCGTGTCAGGCCGTTCGTGGACTGTATAGGGAATGGCGTCCATGAGTTATTTCTCCTGTTTCTGGTATTGCGGGGTGAAGTCCTCGCCGGCACCCGGCACGCTGTATTCATAAGGCCCGCGGTAAGCGGCCACAGGTGTCAGAAAATTCCCGTGTCCCGGCGGCGACGGGCAGGCCCATTCAAGAGTGGTGGCTTTCCAGGGATTGTCGTCATGGATGCGTTTGCCCCTGAACATGCTCCAGATGACATTAAAAATGAACACCAGCTGGACCGCGCCCATGATAAAGGCCGCGATGGAGATAACGACATTCCAGTGCAGGACCGGTTGATTGATGGCATAACTGGATCCCCCGTCATATAAACGCCGCGACATGCCGGCCAGGCCCTGGATCAGCATGGGGAAAAAAATAAAATTCATACAAACAAAAGAAGGCCAAAAATGCAAATGACCCAGGACCTCATTCATTTTACGGCCCGTTATTTTTGGGAACCAGTAGTAGATGCCGGCAAACAACGCAAAAATTGTCCCCGGCGCTACCACGTAATGGAAATGGCCTATGACGTAATAGGTATCGTGCAGGTGGATGTCCGCGGCGGAAAGGCCCAACGGCAGACCTGTAAGGCCGCCGATGCCGAACATCGGCAGAAACGCCAGGGCGAAGAGCATGGCGGTGTTAAACCGTATGGACGCACCCCACAGCGAGATGAACAGTGCCGTCAAAATGACCACCGATGGGATGGAAATGATCATGGTGGTGGCCTGGAAGAACACGCTGATGGCTGGACCCATGTTGGTCAAGTACATGTGATGGGCCCAGACGATGAACGACAAAAAGCCCAGCACGACGATCGAGTAGACCATGGTCTTATAGCCCCAGATGGGCTTGCGGATATTGTTGGCGATGATCTCGGTGACGATGCCCATGGCCGGCAGGATGAGCACGTACACTTCCGGATGGCCCAGGAACCAAAACAAATGCTGCCACAACAACACGCTGCCTCCTCCGGCCACGTTCATGGGCTGGCCGCTGACGAAGAGGCCTGATGGCAAAAAGAAACTGGTACCGGCCACCCTGTCAAGCAATTGCAGGATGCTGGCCCCTTCCAGCGGTGGGAACGCCAGCAACAGCAGGAAGCCCGTGACCAATTGCGCCCAGACAAAAAACGGCAGGCGCATCCATGTCATCCCCGGGGCGCGTAACTGAAAAATAGTGGCGATAAAATTGATGGCAGCCAGTAAAGACGAGTTGATAAGAAAAACCATCCCGATCAGCCACACCGTCTGGCCTATGGGCGCGATGTCCGCCAGCGGTGGATACGACGTCCATCCGGAACTGGCCGCGCCTCCGGGGACAAAGAAACCGCAGAGCATCAATACCCCGCCGATGAAATACAGATCATAACTGACCATGTTCAACTTCGGGAATGCCATGTCCGGTGCGCCTATCTGCAGGGGCACGAGGTAATTGCCGAACGCGGCGAAGACCAGCGGCACAATACCCAAAAACACCATAATGGTCCCGTGCATGGCGCCCAACTGATTGTAGAAATCGGGCGTCATGATGCCGCCGGGCATGAAATCCTCCCCGAACCACGTTCCAATGACGGGCAGGGGCTGTTCCGGATAGGCCAGCTGCCAGCGCATCAGGAGTATCATCATGAATCCCAAGAGCAGGAATATGAAACCGGTGATGCCGTACTGCAGGCCGATGATCTTGTGGTCGGTGGAAAAAATGTATTTGCGCCAGAACGGCATGATACTCCTTAACTTTTCGTCGGCGAAGAGAACGTGAAATCAGACGCGGCCGTGGCCCCGTCCGTGACAGTGACCGTTGCTGTTTTTGTCCCCAATTTTTCGTGCCAGGCATTGATCTCATAGGTGCCGGCAGGCAGGTCTTTGATCTCAAATTTGCCATCCGCCTTGGTCACGGCAAAAAACGGGTTTGGCAGGACACTAACCCACGCGATCATCCAGGGATGCACGTCGCATTTCATGACGAACATGAATTCCGGCTTGTCAAATGTTTTGATGACTTCCGTGCGGAATTTGGGCATGGCCATGTTGAATTCCTGGTTGACCTTGGTGATGGCATGGACATTGTGCAGCGTACCATCGGGATTGAGGATCTTGACCGGCTGGTTGACCATGACACCCACCACATGGGGGTCGTAATTGCACCCTTTCTGGTCAATGACCACGGGATCGACCGGGGCGGTGTAATTACCCGCGGGAGCATTTTTAACATAGACAAACACATTGCCCATGGTCTGGCCATCGCCTAAGACCAGGGTCTGCGGATAAACCGCTTCCTTGTGCAGGGCCATGCACATGGGGTCCGCGTCCATTTTGATCTCTTTAAAATTAGGCACAGCGCCGTCATATTTGATGGTCCCGGTTACAGACCCGGCGGCGGCATAGCCCGAAAGTCCGATGGTCAGGCCTAAAACGGTCAACAAAATCCTGTACTGACGATCCATAGAAACCCCTTTGTTATATAAGATTTATAATGCAAACGATAAAAACGATTCAGATTACATCAACGGCTTTGGGTTGTCAAGACGGGAGTGGCAAATTTGAACCACTACCGGTATTTATCGTATTTGAGTCCGATGGCGTGGATGAACGGCTTAAGGCCATCGGGGATCGGAAAATCGCGGAATTCGCTCCCGCAGCGGTAGCAAGCGGCCAATCGGGGTACTTTATGGTAGAGCAGCCAGTCCGCCAGGGCGAAAACAGGCAGGCTCAAACCGTATGTCCAGGGCACCAGGACGATGCCGACACCCATAATGATAAAACCAATGACCTGGTTGAAATCCTTGTCCGTATAGAATTGCCGGCAGGCGCACACAGGACAGCGTTCAAAGACTATCTCTACTTTTTCCACCCTCCCCCATTCTTTTTGGCAATGCAGGCAGGTCAAAGGGGTATTGTCAACATGGACCTCGCTGACGGTGTATTTTTTGCAATGGCCGCAGAATCTGGAAATGGTGGGCATAAGAACTAAAGAGGAATGCCGAATCTTAACAGGTAATATTTATACGCCAAATCCCCCAGCAGAATGGCGCTTAACAGCGCGTACAGGATCCCCGTCGTGGCCTGGGTGTTCTTTAATTTCAACGTGCCGAAAGCAAAATAAGACCCCGCCAGCGGGAATACCGTCCCGAAAAAGACCGCCACCCATAATAAAAAACCATCAATGGAATTGATAAAGGTCCACGCGGCCCTCATTTCCCCGCTGTGCATCACCTTTCCAACGGCCAGATAATACGCGTTTCCTGCCAATCGCAATGCCAGAAGGACTGCCAAGGCCGCGACAGCTTTCTTAAGGTGGTCTGTCTTTAACCCGTGGACGTTCAGATAAAAATGCCCGAGGTTCATGGCATAAAAAGCGCCGGCCACGATGGACCCGGCAAAAATACTGATCGCTGTTTGCACCGCGTCCGGACGGACAAGCGCCGCAAAGACAACGGCGAAGAGTTTCATCCCCCATAAAGACAAAAGCGTTACGGTCAAAAGATGCACTTTTTCTTTGTTCCAGAATAAAGCATTCACGGCCAATGCCGCTGCCAGCCAAAGCAGGGCCATGTTCTTCAAGCTCTGTTCAACAGGCAAAAAGAAAAGCCAGATGACCGAAAATCCGGCGATGACCGTCGGACAGCCGAGGTGGAAACGGTGAAAATTATTCTTAATGGGATCCTGGACGCTTAACCAGAGGAACAAGGGATATGTGATACCGAAGGCCAGGAACGACAATAAAGGGAGCTGGGTCAACACCGGATTTTTCCCAATCTCAAAGCATTTCCTATGACCGAGACCGAACTGAAACTCATGGCCGCCCCGGCGATGATGGGGCTTAATAAGATCCCGAACACCGGGTATAGGATCCCCGCGGCCACCGGGATCCCCAGCACATTATAAATGAACGCGAAAAATAAGTTCTGCCGGATATTTTTCATCACCGCCCGGCTTAATCGCAGGGCTTTGACAATGCCGGTGAGGTCCCCCTTGACCAGGGTGATCCCCGCGCTTTCAATAGCCACATCCGTTCCGGTCCCCATGGCCACTCCTACATCCGCCTGCGCTAAAGCCGGCGCATCATTGATACCGTCCCCCGCCATCATGACAACAGCCCCCTGGGCTTTGAATTGTTTGATGATTTCCTGTTTGCTCTTTGGTTCCAATTCGGAGCGGACATCATCAATGTTCAATTCTTTGGCGATCACTTGAGCGGTTTGTTGATTGTCCCCTGTGAGCATGACCACCTTGATCCTCATCTTATGAAGGGCTTCAATGGCCTCGGGAGTTGTTTTCTTAATGGGATCGGATATTCCAAGGATACCGGCGACCTTTTGCTCCACCGCCACCCAAACAACGGTCTGTGCTTTGGCTTGTAATTCTACGGACTTATTTTTTAGATCTTCGGGAATATCGATCTTTTGGTCTTCAATGAATTTTTGTTTTCCTAAAATAATCCCTTGTCCATTGAGCTTGCCCTTGATCCCGCCTCCGGTGACCGATTCAAAATCCTCAACAGATCCTATCCGGACATTTTTTGCTTTCGCGTGATCAATAATGGCCCTCGCCAGAGGGTGTTCACTGCTCTGTTCAACAGAAGCGGCCACACCCATCAGCCGCTGTTCATCCCAACCCTGACCTGGAACACAAGCCGTGACCTTTGGTTTTCCTTCTGTGAGCGTCCCTGTTTTATCCGTCAGAACATGCGTGATCTTTTCGGCCTTTTCAATGGCTTCAGCGTTTTTAATGAGAACACCTGCCTGGGCACCGCGGCCGACACCCACCATAATGGACATGGGTGTGGCCAATCCCAAAGCGCAGGGGCAGGCAATAATTAAAACTGCAATGGCATTCACAATGGCGTACGCTAATTTCGGCTCCGGCCCCCAGTTTGCCCAAATGATGAACGTCACAACACAGATCAACACCACAACAGGAACAAAGTAACCGGATATCGTATCAGCCAATTTCTGAATGGGGGCCCGGCTTCGCTGGGCTTCGGCCACCATATGGACGATCTGTGAAAGTAGGGTTTCTGCCCCTATTTTTTCCGTTCTCATAACAAACGTCCCTGTTTGATTAACGGTTGCCCCGATGACACGATCGCCGGCATTCTTTTCAACAGGCATCGGCTCACCCGAGATCATGGATTCATCAACAGAACTTCTGCCTTCAAGAATAACACCGTCCAACGGTATCTTTTCTCCGGGACGGACCCGCAACATGTCTCCTTTTTGAACAGCATCAATAGCCACCTCTTCTTCAATACCATTTCGGATTCGATGTGCATTCTTCGCGGCTAACCCCAAGAGCGCCTTGATAGCCAACCCGGTTTGACTGCGCGCTTTGGCTTCCAACAATTGGCCTAAAATGATCAAAACAGTAATGACCGCCGCGGCTTCAAAATAAAGATCGATCTTTCCCATCTTCTTTAACGATCCAGGAAAGATCTGGGGAAATAAAGTCGCCACCATGCTATAGCCATAGGCCGCTCCGACGCCCAGAGCGATGAGGGTGAACATGTTGAGGCTTCTGTTGACCAGAGATTTCCAGCCTTTGACAAAAAACATCCCTCCCGTCCATAAGACCACGGGTGTGGCTAAGGCCAATTGTATGAACGGTGATAAACGATGCGGTGTGAATAACATCTCCCCTAACACCAACAGCACGAGCGGGATCGTTAGGGCAAGGCCGATCCAGAATTTCCGGGACAGGGAACTGATCTGCTTTTCTTCCCCGTTTTCTTTTTCGCCGGGACCCAGCGGTTCCAGATGCATGCCGCACTTGGGACAATCGCCGGGCTTGTCCTGTCTGATCTCCGGATGCATGGGGCAGGTGTAAATCAATGATGGCTCGCATGATCGACTTCAGCGGCCGGGGCAGTCTCAGCTTTGCTTGTATCCTGCCCCATCCTGCCCATTTCAGACTTGGGCAGATCAACTTCTTTGACCACATTCAATTGATTGTCGTATTTGATCAGTTTTCCGCCGGACACAACAAGGGCGCCTCCATCGGAAGTTGCCGTTACCGATACTTTATTGTGCATCTCACGCATCATCCCCATCATCTTCATCATTCCTTTGCCCTTCATACCGTCCTTGCCCTCCATCATTGCGGCCTTGTCCCCCGTCTTTTCTTCACCTTTGTCATTCATTTGAGCAAAGGCCATCCCTGTGACTGTTAAAATGACAACTGTTGTGATGACCGCGATACTTTTCTTCATATACTACCCCTTTCTGTTTGTTTTTTAACTACTTGTCAAATTCTGTTAAAGCCCGGCGTTTATTTGGGGATAAAAGCCGGTACCTTTATTATTTTTGGATCAACTTAGATACTTTACGAAAATGAAATACTCCCCATATCAAAATAATGAGACCCCACGCCATAAAAATCCAGCCCAAAAAAGCAATGATCGGGGTGTCAGGAAAGAATTTGATTGCGGCCATGCCAAAAATCAGCAATGCCAGCGCTGTACGAATGTACGCGAGTAATGTTCGTTCATTCGCCAAAATTGTCCGCAATCTATCCAAATCATTCATATATAACCCCTCCCTGTGCGAGTGTTTTAAAACGTCACAACTTTATCGCTCTCCTTGACGATCTCATACATATCCTTCATCGTCGATATAGGGCACATCTCTGACCCTTCCTGTGCCCTGGATTTAATACATGTACCGCAGGCATAAACTTTGCCGCCTGCCTTGAGAAATTGATCCGCCTGTTCAACAGTATTAAATTTATCCGTGCTGACCCTTTGATATTCGACGCCTTTTCCCATGAAGAACACCTTCACTACGTCTTTCTGCCCTAGACAAAAATTCGCATACCGAAGCGCATTCCAGCACGTTTCAGCGTCGTTACTTGAAATGATCACTCCTATTTTCATTTCAAAAGTTCCTTTCTCATAACAATTCCGTAATGGTATGGTTTCAAATCGTGCTGCTGCGGACGGTTAAACCCAGTCTTTTCCGCCCACTGAATGCATTGTTGGGGCTTTGGCCTTATGTCCATTGAGGGCCCTCTGGGTGTAGAGGGATCACAGTTCCAGTGGATGATGCCGAGTTTTCCGGCAGGCTTGAGAATTCTCCACGCCTCCCGGAGCATGATTTCAGGATCATCAATGTGAAGGATATTAAACAACATGACATAATCAACGCTTTCGGTCTCCAGCCCAATACCTTCTGCAACAAAATCGCAAAGAACGGTATTAACGTTCTTCAATCCTTCCTTTTCTGCTTCTTTTTTCGTGGCAGAAATCATCCCCTCCTCAATATCAAGGGCATAAATTGTTCCCTGTATAATCTTCGCCGCAGGAATAGTAAACGTACCATAACCGCATCCAAACTCTACCGCATCAACAACCTTATCGTCCAGCCCCATAACGGCGAGTGTTTCCGTAAGATTGAAAAACCCTTCCCACATCTCTTTTGGCGGCATGCCGCTTTCTCTACCCTTCATGATGATCACCGTTTCTAAGATCACTTTAATTACGTATTTTTTCTTTCTTCCAACCTGCCCAGCAATCGGAGCAACCCGTCCAGGATCGTCAACGGGTGCGGCGGACATCCGGGAATATACAGATCCACGGGAACCAAGCCGTCAACGCCATTGTGAACTTCCCTTCCCCCTTGAAAGGGGCCGCCGCTCAAGGCGCATGCCCCGACAGCGATGACAATTTTCGGATGAGGCACGGCTTCGTAAGTTTGTTTTAGGGCCCATTCCATGTTCTTGGTCACCGGTCCCGTGATCATCAGGCCGTCCGCGTGCCGTGGGGAAGCGACAAATTGGATGCCGAAACGGGACAGGTCAAACACCACATTGTTCATCGCCTGAATTTCCGCGTCACAACCGCCGCAGCTGCCCGCGCACACTGCCCTTAATTTTAACGAACGGCCGAAAACCCGTTTCATTTTTTCATTGAGCGCGGCGGCCAATTGAATGGCGTCCCCTTGCAAAATGAGGTCTTCCTTCCTTGAAACAGCCATGCGGTGATCACAGGAATACGTAAAGGCCCCTGGCGAAAAATCCGCCTTAACATCCTCATTGAACAACAGTTTTCCCATATCCACCGCGGCCTTGGTCACCGGCCTTCCTCTAAATCGTGGAGGAAAAACAGGGGTTTCCTTAGGATAAGACAATGTCCTGAAACCCTGCTTGAATCGATTGATGATCACTCCCCACATAATTTTAATTTCCTCTTAAAGATCATGGCCGGCATAAGACAGGTTAAAACTTTTATTGCAAAGCGGGAAATCAGAGATCTGGGCCCCGCGCACAGCCATCTCAAGACCGGCCCAATTATTAAAAGAAGGGTCTTTGATCTTATAACGCGCGATCCGGGAATGGGAGTCCGTCATCGCCACATGCACGATCTCTCCCCGCCAGCCCTCAACCATGGACAAGGCCATCTGGTCCGGTTTCAAGGACGGTG
This sequence comes from Candidatus Omnitrophota bacterium, assembly GCA_030650275.1. Lineage (NCBI taxonomy): Bacteria > Pseudomonadati > Candidatus Omnitrophota > Candidatus Omnitrophota bacterium. The sequence goes on from JAUSEK010000005.1 coordinate 110,146, forward strand.
CTTTCAGGTATAACTCTCCCTCGGGGACCTGGTTTAGCACCTCTAAAAGAAAATCAATGGACCTTTGTGATTCAAGCCAGCGGATGAACGCCCTGGCATAAACATCTCCGGACAATACGGTGGAGATCGGGATGTTCAGGAACCGGTACATGCCGAACGCATAATCCGTGCGCACATCCAAACCGCATCCGCAGGCGCGGACCGTCGGGCCGACAAGGCCCAGTTCTTTGGCCGTCCGGTTTGAGATCACCCCTGTCCCTTCCAAACGCGAGAGAACGGACGAACGGGTAAAAAAGAGATCGCTGATCTCTTTGAGATCTCTACGGGCGACGAGCAGGCGCCTGCGAAAACCGGCCGCCATTTTGCGGTCCAGGTCAAACAAAACCCCGCCGGGCCGGCATAAACTTCTCCCGTAACGGTTGCCGCTCAATTCCATCAATAAATTCAAAAATTCCCCCCGCAGCCGGCCGAAATACGCCGCGGCCGGTAAAAATCCTATGTCCGTGCTTAAAGCGCCCAGGTCCCCCACATGGTTGGAAAGCCGCTCCAATTCAAGGGCGACGGCCCTGATGGCCCCGGCCCTGGGGGATATCTCGCGATCGATCAATGATTCAATGGCATTGCAATAAGCCGTCGCGTGCCCTATCACCGTGTCCCCCGCGATGGACTCCGCCAAAAGCACTGCCTTTTCCGGCGAAGCCCCCTCCATCAAGGTCTCGATGCCGCGGTATTGATATCCCAGCCGGATCTCCAGATTCAAGATCTCTTCCCCATGACATTGGAAACGAAAATGCCCCGGCTCAATGATACCCGCGTGGACAGGACCGACAGCGACCTCGTGGGCTTCTTCTCCCTGTGCCTGATAAAAAGGATAGTCCCCGTCGCGATGATCGGCATGATACCGCACCGGTTTAAGCCAGGGATGCCCCAGCGGCGTTAAAGCAAACTGCTCCGCCATTTCCCGCTCAAACAAATGCGCCTGGGGAAGTTCAGGGGTCAGGGACCTGAAACAGGACTTGGCGGACGGGACCCGCATGGAAAAGACCGATATTTTTCCGTCCTGGTCCATGCCTAACATCGCAAAGACCCTGATATTCCCGTTTTCCAGGCGGCCGAACAGGTCAACGAGCCGGGCCCCGCGGGAACAGCCCTCTAAAATTCTTTGGCGGAATGGGCCTTCCTCCAGCACGGGGACCGAATCCGATCCCCAGCTTTGTCCGTTGCGCACGTAAAATTCCTGTTGTTCCACCTTACCCGCCTCCCAAAAGCGTGCTGGATCCTTTTAAAGCGTTGTCTAAAAAAGAAGGCATATACAAACCTAACATCAAAACGATCAACCCTAAGAGCAGGATCGGTATGATCGATCCGATATCTTCTTTTTTCGCTTGGGGACCCCCTGCCTGTTCTCCGGTATCCCCGCGCAACATTTTCAGGACACTGCCCGCGATCCCGATGAAGATCAGGGCCAGAAATAATACATAGAAGAAAGCCACCCAAAAATGTCCGGACCGGATGGCCGCGTTGAGGATCATCAATTCACTGTAAAATGTCCCGAATGGCGGGATCCCTGTGACGGCCAGAAATCCCATCGCCAAAAATATTCCTGTGACCGGATGACCGGCCAGCAGTCCTTTAACATCATTGACTTTTTTGCTTTGATAGATCCGGTAAAGGTTCCCGGTCACCAAAAAAACCATGCCTTTGGCAAAAGCATTATTGACCGCGTGGAACAAACTGCCGTATAAGCCAACGCCCCCCAACCCGATCCCGATGGCTAAAATGCCCATGTTCTCAACGCTCGAATAAGCGAACATCCGTTTGTAATCCGTCTGCCCGATGACAAAAATGGACGCGACAGCCAGCGACAACAAACCCATGACCAGCAATAGATCCTGGGCAAAAGCGGTTTGACCGGCGGCCGCGCAAATTTGAAAGACCCTCAAAATGCCCAGGAAAGCGCAATTCAACAAGACCCCCGATAACAGCGCCGAAACGGGAGACGGCGCTTCGCTATGCGCGTCAGGAAGCCATGTGTGCATCGGTGCCAGCCCCATCTTGGTGCCATACCCCACAAAAAGAAAAATAACGCTCAACTTTAACCAGGGGACCGAAAACAAGGTGGCATGGTCCAAAAGCACGTCCAATAAAACAGTTCCGGTACCCGCGGCGGAAACCGCCAAAAACAATGTTCCCAGAAGGGCCATGGCGATCCCCACGGAGCAGATCAATAAATATTTCCACATGGCCTCGACACTTTGGGGACTGCGGGTGAAATTGATGAGCGGGGCGCTGAAAAGCGTTGTGGCTTCAATGGCGATCCACAACAGGCCCATATGCCGGGCCATGGTCACCAGGGTCATGGCCGAGAGGAACAGCAGCAAACTGGTCACAAAAACCCTGTTGGAACGCTCTTCCTCCTCTTTGAGATAGCCCCACAAATAAAAAGACACTGCCGCGAACAGGATGCTGACAACCGTTAAGATCAGCCGGCCTAAAACGTCCATCCCCAGGAATCCATGGAACCAGGCCGCCGGTGAAAATTTCCAAATACTGACCACGCCGATCAGATGAATGAAAGATGTCCCCGCGAGCACGATCTTTCTTGGCCGGCCATTTGATAGAAGAAAAGCGACGGCCGCTCCAAGGATCGGTAAAAGAATTAAAAAAAGCAGCATTGTTTTAATCCCTAAGGGTTGTCAAATGCAATGTATTGGTATCGTCGTACTCTTCATTGATGTGGTTGATCACGATCCCCATCACCAGAACGGCCACAAAAATATCCAAAAATATCCCCATCTCCACCAATAACGGTGTCCTGTCCAGCAGTAAAAGGGCAAAAAGAAAAATGCCGTTTTCCATGACCAGATAGCCGATCACCTGCGTGATGGCTTTCAAACGGCTCACCAATAATAAAAATCCGATCATGATGACGGAAAAAGACGCCGGGACAAGCAAATTTGACACTTCCCTGAACGGGACCTCCAGTTTGGAAGAAAGAAAAAAGGCCGCTCCTACTAAAAGCCCTCCAAATACCAGCGTCTTTCCATAACCGATCAGGGGCTTGGCTTCCCGGCGGATGGACACATGCCGTATGGCCCAAAACAGGAACACCGGCATCACCAAGACCTTTAAGATCAACACAGCCGTCATCATAACGAGGGCGTGGACCCCGGGATAGATCAACAGAGGCGTTGCGCTTAAAATAAAGGACTGTAACGCAAAAAGATGGATGATCGTTCGTAGACGGCTGCTGCCTAAGATCACGATCCCTAAAAAAACAATGGCAATTAAAGCCAGCTCTAACAACACAGCATTACACTCCTTTCATCAAAACGACTAGTAACCCGACTAAAGCCAAAACAAAAGCCCCGACCAAAAGCTGCGGCACCCGGTTTAACCGCAGGCGCGCCATACAGGATTCCACGACCCCTATGACCAGCGCCAACAAGACCATTCCCCCCAAAAACATTGCTGTTTGCGTCAGAGGGGATAAGCCATCAGACGGGATGAAAATACCGACCAAAAGACCTCCCAAAACAAACAATTTGACCGCGCTGCCGTATAAGATATAAGCAAGGTCCCATCCGCTGTGGTCCAACACCATCACTTCATGGACCATGGTCAACTCCAAATGCGTTGCCGGGTCATCCACGGGGATGCGCGCGTTTTCCGCCAGCAGGACCAGAAAATAACTCGTCCCCGCCAAAAAGAGCGCCGGACCCACCAACGCGCCCCCCTCGATCATCTGCGACAAGACAAAACTTTTAGATATCAGGGCGAGGATCATCAGATTTAAAAACAGGACGACTTCGGTCAAACACGAAAAAGCCGCTTCGCGACTCGCCCCCATCCCTTCAAAACTTGAACCCGTGTCCAGGGCGGCCAGGATGGTAAAAAACCTGGCCAAAGCATACAGATACGCGAAAAGGACAACGTCCCCCCAAAAGGACATCGGCGCTTTTAAGCCGCCTAAGGGGATCAAAACAGATGAAACCAGGACCGCGGCCATGGCCACGACCGGCGCGGCCTGAAAGATCCATGTTGTCGTCGTGCTGTAAACATTCCCCTTTCGGAACAATTTCCCGATATCATAATAGGGCTGCAATAAAGGCGCTCCCCGGCGTCCCGCGAAAAAGGCCTTTGTCTTGCCGATGATCCCCAGCAGCAAGGGCGAGAAGATCATGACAATCCCGATGTGTGACAATATCTGCATGCCCATTTGATACTCCGTCTTTCTAAACCATCTTCCAGATCAACAGGATCAGAAGGAAAACAAAAATATACAACAAATACCATTGCGTATAGCCGTTTTGTATGATCTTTAATTTCGCGGACAGCGCTTTGATGAATTGAAAAACAGGACGAAAAATAAAATTCTCGGAAAATTCAGCACCCGAAACATTGCGGAAGATCTGTAAAATGGGCTGCGCGAACGATGAGGCCGTGTATTGCATGCGGGGGCTTGGGGTTGAATACCCGCAAGCCCATGTCGGGGCTGTTTCAACGGACAGAAACTTCATGGACGTCATTTTCAGCAAAGCCAGGACAGCCATTGTTCCGATCAAAATCAGTAAAACCAGGATCACCGTCACGATCGGATCGAGGATCGTTTGCTCGGATAGGACCGTGGTCTTGACGCCAGAGATCATGGCCGCCGCTCCCAAAGAAAAAGAAACCATGGTGCCGGGAAAAAGCCCGATCCACAGACAGAGGCCTCCCAATACGGCCATGGGAACACGCATCAACCAGGGGCTTTCCCCAACAGGCACGGTGACCGAACGGTTGTTGCCTAAAAAGATCGTCCCAAAGGCCTTGGCAAAACACGCCGCGGCCAAACCGCCGATCAAGGCCAGCGAAATAATGGCCATGCCGCTAAAAACAAGGGCATTGATCTTAAAATGGAACATCCCCTCAAACAAGGCCCGGTAAACGAGCCATTCGCTGATAAAACCGTTAAAAAGCGGCAAACCGCAGATCGCCAAAGAGCCGATCAAAAACAAATGTCCTGTCCAGGGAAGGGGCCTCAAAAGCCCTCCCATACGGTCGATCTGGCCCGTATGAGCCGCGCGAATGACCGATCCGGCGCTCAAAAATAAAAGTCCTTTGAACATGGCATGATTAAAAACATGCAGAAGCGCGCCGGCATATCCGATCAAGGCCACCGATTCTTTATGGCTGATCTGGCCCCACAGGCCGATCCCCATGCCCAGGGCGATGATGCCGATATTTTCAATGCTGTGATAGGCCAGCAATTTCTTGATCTCATGCTGGCCCAGCGCGTAGAGAACACCCCCCACTCCCGAGATCATGCCGACGGCCAGCAACAGGGCCGCGCACCATTCAGGAAAATCCTTGATGATCAGAATGACCCTCATCAATCCGTAGATCCCCATCTTGATCATGACACCGGACAAAACCGCGGAGATGTGGCTGGGGGCGGCGGGATGGGCATGGGGCAGCCAGATGTGCAAAGGAATGAATCCCGCTTTAACACCGAACCCTGCCATTGCCAAAACAAAAAGCCCTCCGGCCAACGGTAGAGGAAATGCCGCCAGGGCCATCTGGTCAAAATTCATGGACCCGGCCTGTTGTGCCATCAGAAGGAACATGACCCACAGGCAAAATGTCCCGGTGTGAGTGGCGATCAAATAGAGATAACCGGCTTTCCTGACCTCCTGTTTTTCATCATAAAAGGTGATCAGGAAATACGAAGATACGGACATGATCTCCCACA